>CAJXTJ010000230.1 GCA_913061165.1 uncultured Polaribacter sp. | reverse complement strand
TACACGTAAGGAGTCGTCGGCAGCGTCAGATGTGTATAAGAGACAGGTTAAAGACTTGCCTAAGGGAATAGATACAAATATTGGTGATAGTGGTAATAAGTTAAGCGGTGGTCAAAAACAACGTTTAAGCATTGCAAGAGCGGTGCTTAAAAATCCACCTATAATGATTTTAGATGAAGCCACCTCAGCTTTAGATACTGAAAGCGAACGGTTGGTGCAAGATGCGTTAGAAAAAATGATGAAAAACCGCACTTCTGTAGTTATAGCCCATAGATTATCTACCATTCAAAATGCCGATAAAATCGTAGTGCTCTCGAAAGGAAAAATAGTTGAACAAGGTAAGCACAGTGAATTATTGGATAAAAAAGGTGTATATCATAGCTTAGTTGAAATGCAATCTTTAGCTTAAACCTAAACACATAAATATAAAAAAGAGCGGTTGGGGAACCGCTCTTTTTTAATTTCAATCACCATATTTGGGGCACATGGTGATTCACATAAGTAAGTTATTTGATTCAAATATAAATTCTTTTTTTAAATCTACCAAGAAAAAAATGTATTTAATCTTAAATATATGCGTTTTATCGATTTAATAATTCGTTTAATTTAAAATTTCCTACAAATATATTAATTGAAAATATTTTAATTTTAGATGTAAAAAAACGGGCCAGCCCCCGCTTAGACCCGTTTTTTATTGGTTCTTGCTATACTTGAGACTTATAACAAAAACATACACATAAGTAGTGTTGCCCAAAATTAGTGATTATTTTCCTACAAAAAAACTTTTTATGCTTTTAATCGTAATTATTTGTTTTTAATCGATTTTAAAAGAAATGATTTAACCTCAATAAATAGGTTTTATAATTAAACCTTTTACCTTTGAATAGGTCAAAAGTTATAAAGAACCAAGTTTTTGGTACCAGAGAACGATTTAGTAATTGCTTTACAGAATAACAAGCAAAAAGAAGCTGCTTTTAGGGAACTCGTGTCTCAATATAAAGAACGGCTGTATTGGCATATTCGTAAAATAGTCCTCAATCACGATGATACAGATGATGTGTTACAAAACACCTTCATTAAAATTTATAAAAACATTCACTCATTTAAAGGAGATAGTAAGTTGTACACCTGGATGTATCGTATTGCCACTAACGAGTCCATCACTTTTATAAATAAACGAGCCAAACGGAAGCAAATTTCTTCAGAAGAAATAAAAGAAAGTGCTATTCAAAACCTTACGAGCGATGTTTATTTTGAAGGAAAGTCTATTCAAATTCAATTACAAAAAGCAATTGCCACGTTACCACCAAAGCAACAATTGGTTTTTAATATGAAGTATTTTGATGAGCATACTTATGAAGAGCTTTCAGAAATCTTGGAAACATCGGTAGGTGGATTAAAAAGCAGCTATCACATTGCGGTAAAAAAAATTACCGAGTATTTAAAAACCAATGAGAGCAGCTTTACAGCCACTTAAAACAAATAGTAGTACAAAATGAAACCTTTTAGCGTTTCTACAGTCAAAAGATAAATGGATAAGCAAAAACATACATCTGGATTTAAAGTTCCGAAAGGTTATTTTGAAGCTTTTGAAGAAAATCTCTTCACAAAATTAGCTTCTGAAGATTTGCCTAAGGAAACTGGTTTTACCGCTCCAGAGGGTTATTTTGACACACTGGAAGAAACCTTAATGCAGCATCCTGATATTTCAGGAAAAGAGACTAAAGTTCGTTCGCTGTTTATTACCAATAAAATAAAATACGCAGTGGCTATTGCCGCTTCTATTGTATTAGTGGTTTTACTGTTTAATCAAAACAAAGCAATAGCTTTGGATATAAATTCGGTCGATTATTTGGCAATTGAAAATTATATTAATGAAGGAGAGCTTGATTTTGATGTATATGATGTTTCTAACTTACTTTCAGAAAATAGCAATAGTTCATTAAACTATGAGACCGAAACTATTTCTGAAGAAAATATGGAAAATTACCTTTTAGAAACAGTTGATGAA
>CAJXTJ010000229.1 GCA_913061165.1 uncultured Polaribacter sp. | reverse complement strand
ATATACAAGTGTTGATACAAGTAATGGGCTTAATTGTAATAGATTTATTTTAATGATTTTAAAAAGAATACTTGTACTTTCAATTGTGCTCGTCTCAACTTTTAGTTTTGGGCAAAATTTCAAAAAAGAAAAGCGAATTTACATGCTTGATATTACCAAGTCTATGTGGGGACTAGGTGGAGGTTCCGATATTTACGAAGAAGTAAAAGATGCTCTTTATAAGGGAGTAAGCGATATTCAGGATCCAGAAACTATTATTACAATTATTCCTTTTCAAGCAACGCATACATATGATATCTTGAATTCCTGGACATTTAGGGCTAGAGATGTAGCAAAATTTGATTCAGCAAAACAAAAAATTGACTCTTACTCATTGGAGTCTGCACCCGGAGGCTATACGGACATATACTCAGCTTTAGAGACTGCTAAGAAGCATATCGATGATGATAGAATTAATTATATCTTCTTGCTCACAGATGGCGAGCAATCTTCCGTGCCTAGTTCGCCAAATAAAATCAATAGAGTTGATTTTAGTGAAGAAAACCTATTAGGATCTTTGAGTAATTGGTGCAATTATTCAAGAGAAGAAGGTGTGCATTTATTTTATGTTATGTTGACAGAAGTCGCTGCTAATGAAACGATTTTTGAAATTATAAAAAAGGAATGCAATGCTTATGCTGTAAAAGGGACAAATATAAATATTGCCTTTATAAAGCCTAAGTCAAATGATATAAAAATTAATTTGAATGATAATCCAGAAAAACTAGTGATCGATTTAACCGCTAACAATTGGGATTATATAGATAAAGATGTTTCAGTAAATTTAGAACTAGAAAATAACACTCTTTTTGAATTAAAGAACAAAACAACAATTCTTGAAAATAATAAGGTTATTATTCAGCTTAAGAGAAGAAACAATAATTCTTTTGAAGATTTACGCAAAAACAATCCTATTGAATCTAAAATTATTTTGAAACTTTCTACTGCAAATAACTTAGAAATCCTAAATCCGACTATCAATATTACAGTTAGAAATAAAAAGGAAAGAGTTTTAACCCTAGAATTTTCTGACGATGAGTAAAGGACTTCTATTGCTGCTCTTAGTAAGCTTTTTCGTTTTAAGTAGCTGTGAAAATAAAGAGAACTATATAGGTCCAACAACTGATTTTGGTACTGCTGAGTATTACAAACCTTTTTTATTTAGCAAAAGTGACACTTTGAGATTAACAAAATCATTAAATTATGACTTTAATGACCATGCTGTAGAGAAAGAATCTTCTATAAAAATAAAGTTTGTTGACACTGCTCAAAAGATTCTTTCTGATAAGAATATTCAATTCTATATTAATGGAGAACTTATCAAAGACAATCAGTTCGACCTAAAGAGTACAGACTCAGAAAAAGGGACATTAAAAATAGGTCTTGAGCTTCTGCCGGATTACCCTGATGGTTATACCTCTGGTTTTCTTTCTATTTCAAACCATAGCCTCGATTTAGTTAACAATAATGATTTAAAGACTTCTTCAGAAAAAAGAATATTTAAATGGGAGGCGAATCATAAATTAGTGATGAACCCTTTGAAAAAGTCTTTGTTTTGGATTGCAGTTATAGTTATTGCGGTACTATTAACTTGGTTTTTAGTTTTTCGAAATATGCTTCACCCTAAATTTAAAAAGGGAAAAATCCAAATCTTATCCCCATATTTTGGAGGTGTTTCTTTTAATCGTAATACAAAACTAGTTGTATTTACGAACACCTTTAAAAAACAGAAAATATTAAATAGAATATTTACAGGGAAAATTATTTATGAAGTAAATTCAGTTTACTCGGAAGATATCATACTAAGGCCTAGTAGAGGAAATAAAATAAAGATCAAGCTACCTGTTGGGGCAAGGATTAAACCTTCAGTTATCAATTTGGAAAAGTTTAGTAATTACTCTATAAAATTAAATACAGAAAAAATAGAAATTCAATATTCATAAAAGACATAGGCCTGTCTCTTATACACATCTCCGAGCCCACGAGACCT
>CAJXTJ010000228.1 GCA_913061165.1 uncultured Polaribacter sp. | reverse complement strand
TTCTCTTTCTCTGTTTGGTTTTTCTACAAAGATATTATGGGTGGCTTGATAAATAGCTTGATAAATAGTTTAGGCAACTGATCGCAACCCCTTCAGAAAATCAATCGCTATTGACTATATAAAGCAGACTCCGGGCTTGTCCAACACCCGAATAAGGTGTCGGCTGCGCGACACCTATTCTTATTTGTTAACTAGCACTTTGCTCTTTCTTAGAATTCTGTTTTTCCATTCTAGAATATGCTTCAAATAAGCTGTCATAAAGTTCAGCTAAACTAGCAACTTTTAGTCCTACACCAAGTTCTTTTCGTAAATCATCAACCACTGTTGATAGGGACTTTAAAGCTTCTAATTCTGGTTCAAAGAAATCTCCGATATTACTAAATTTATACCTCTGCTTAATAAACCTAACAAACTGAAACACATCTTCATTAGACCAATTTCGTAAAGCCACTTCTATAACATCTACGCTTATGTTTTGAAAAATCGGAGTGTGCATTTTATTTTGATAAACATCATCTTGAACATTAGCCCATGACACTTTAAAGTCTTGAGAGAATTGCGAATTTTTATTATCTTTTTTTAGAATATCCAGTTCTTCTTTCTTCAAGTAGAATTTTTTACTTACCTCATTGTCATAAAAGTTAATTCGATACCTATATTCAAATTCATCCTCTTCTGCTGGCGCTTGAAACCTATCGACATCAACACTATCACATAAATCTAACAAGCTAGGTTTTGTATGTTTTTTAGGAGCAATAACTTTTTTATCCAGCATATAAATATATGTATCACAAATACTGAACCATTCGTAAACCTCTACATCCGTCTCTTGAGCTATAAACGCTTCTAGTAATAACACACCATCTTGGAATTCTTCTTCGGATAATTGATTTTGAACCCAAGGTGATTTCATGGCATCAAGAAGAGTCTGTTTTATTGGTAAATTTAATTCCGATTTTAGATTAGTGAACTCGTAAAGCCCATCACAGCAGTAGCAAATTAACTTTTCATTCGCACCATAGAAACTTCCATCGAATATTGCATCCAATTTTTCATAGTCACTATTGTTTTCTTTTTCATTGTCTTTATCCATTCGACGGAAAACTCTTGAACCAATAGCATCAATGATTTTTTCTTTAGAAAAAGCATGCTCGAACTTTGCACAGCATATTCTTATTATATCTCCTAAGATTCTTGATAGTGCTAGATCAAGGACGACATTTTCTATTTGAGATATTTCTTTTTTAATACGAGTAAACTTTGACAAGGCTCTTTTTAAAACTCTAATGTTTTTCGAGTTTATAGCCGTAATATTTAGAAGAAGTTCGTTAGCTAACTTATCATCAATAGTTTCGTATTCTTCTTTAAGGATTGAAGTAACTTCTTCATGCGTAAAGCTAAATTTATATTTATCGGCAAATACTTTCTCAATATCATTTTTACAATTAAGCTTGTCTTCGTTTGCCACTACAATAACTTTTATATTTTTCGACTCAGCTAAACTTAAGCACTCACCTAAAATTTTTTGAATTAGTTTTTCTTCAACAACACGTTCTAAATCATCTAAGATCAATACACAATCATCAAGCTCGCCATAGAGTTTATATTTGTAGGCTCCAGCAGCTCCGCTTAGCACAGCACCGACACCTCTTTCTCCTAAATTATTTGCAGCACCATCAATGGCTTTAGAGAAGTATTTGGCTAGTACGGACGCTTCTTCTTTGTCAGTTAGTGACAAAGAGATAATCTTATCTCTAAAATCATCAATGCTAGAAATTCCATAAAGGGAAAAAAAGTAAACCTTTTGACTGAATTTTTCTTCAACCTTTTCTCTCAAGTTATTATTTATAAAATGTGTTTTGCCACTTCCCCATGCTCCATCGAGCAAAACAATCTGCGGAAATGAAGGGTCTTCTAATAGCTCTATTATTTGATCGACTTGCTTCACAATGACCTCGAAATTTCCCGTGCTAGTTAACAATTTAATAGGAGGCAACTTGCCTCTTTTACAGCAAAAAAGTTTCCACCTTATTTATTTTATATATTAAT
>CAJXTJ010000227.1 GCA_913061165.1 uncultured Polaribacter sp. | reverse complement strand
GTCTCGTGGGCTCGGAGATGTGTATAAGAGACAGAAGAAGTATTATCAGAATATTAAAAATAATTTTTACGCAGAAATTATGATTACTACACTGCAGACTCGATTGGTTACATATATCAGAATTAAATCGAATACATGTATCATAAACACAAAACATAAAAAAAACCTTATCATTTTAATGATAAGGTTTCCTATTTATTTATGCTATGGTTTTAATCTTACAATTCTTTAAAAATTGCATGCATCATTCTCTTTTTATCATTAATACTTTCTTCTAAAGCAATCATAGTTTCTGTTCTACTTACCCCAGGAATATCATCTATTTCATAAATAATATCTTTTGCATCATTTGTACCTTTTGCTCTTACTTTACAAAAGATATTATATTTCCCAGCAGTTACATAGGCTACAGTAACATTAGATATTCTTCTTAAATTTTCTATAACACTCTGGGTCATAGATGTTTTTTCTAGATAAATTCCTACATGTGCTATAAAAGAATACCCCATCTTTTCATAGTTTAGTGAAAGTGTAGACCCTTGAATAATACCTTCATCTTCCATTTTTTTTACACGAACATGAATTGTACCTGCAGACACTAAAAGTTGCTTTGCAATATCGGTAAATGGAGTTCTTGCATTCTCAATTAAGATGTCTAAAATTTGATGGTCGATTTCGTCTAAAATAAATTTCTTCATAATATGTGTAATATTCAATTAATTACGCAAATCTACGATTTTAATTTAACAAAACACAGATAAAAATGAATTAAATTCAAAGAATTTACCTTTCGAAAACGATTTCGCGGTGACCAAATTTACCTTTTAGCGAAGTTTCTTCAATTTTTACCAATTTTGAAACTAATTTGTTTTCAATAATTTCATCCCTAAATTGATACCCAAGATCATTTTTAGAGTCTGAATATCTATGAATTACATCATAAAAAACGGTATCGTTATTCGGTATTTTAAAATACTCTTTGTAAGAAGTAAAATTATCTGTTTTAGCGATATAATATAATCCTTGAAAAATAGCGTAAAAAGTAAATTTTCTAGATACTTCTCGTATATAATCATCTGGATAATGACCGGACTCTATTAATATAGTATTAAAGCCTAGTTTTTGAAAATTATCTCCTGTTGCCGTTGGGTAAAAAGCATCAGTATATCTACCAACATGATTTGGTATTACTTTTTGCAACATGGTATTCATAGCAACAATAACATTCATGGTTTCTTTTCTACCTACTGTTAAAGCCCTTGTCTCTTCTTCTGAGGGCGCTAAGAATGATATGGTAGCAGGGTTTTTAGTGTTTTCTACATTAAAAATAGTTCTTTGATCATGCAGGTTAAAGCAAAACTGCGGATTGAAATCTTCTAGTAAAGCGCGTAAAAGTTTACTTTCTTTTGCTTTTCTATCTATTGCATCTCTATTTAAATCAATGTTATTGCCATTAACTCTTGTATATACTTCTGCACCATCAGGGTTTAACATGGGTACAAAAAGAAGTGTACAAGACTCTAAAATTATTTTTATTTCATCTTGCTTTGAATGCAACAGACAATTAAATAAATCAAACAATGCTTTTGTTCCAGTACTCTCGTTTCCATGCATTTGAGACCATAATAGGATTTTCTTTTCTCCAGAACCAATTTTTAAACTATATATAGGGGTTCCTTTTTCTGAAGTTCCTAATTCAGATATTTGAAAAGCAGCCTCATATTTTTTAAATAAATTTTTAATGTCTTTAAAACGAATCCATTTTCCTAAAAGAGAAGTTTCTTTTTCTTTGTGGTAAATGGTCTCTAAAAAATCAATTGCTAAAATATTCATAATTGGTTGTTGTGTAAACTGCTGTAAAAATAAGAGAATCACATTTGTAATCAAACTAAAATATTACAAATGTAAATAAGATGGATATTACATTTGTAAACAAAGAACGGTAGGAATTATATTACAGTTGTAAACATAAATTAAATTTTTATAATCTTTGCTGAATAAAGAAATGCTATTGTATAAATAAATACTATATTAATAAAATAAAATACTGTAATTGTAGTAATT
>CAJXTJ010000226.1 GCA_913061165.1 uncultured Polaribacter sp. | reverse complement strand
TACACGTAAGGAGTCGTCGGCAGCGTCAGATGTGTATAAGAGACAGGTTTTAATACCGCTGTTCGGTATCAAATGTATCATGTTATTGTTTTGCTGTTTGTGAATATGTATACTGGTTTTTCTACAAAACAAAAAAATACGATTAGTTGGTTATTTTTCTTTGGAATCTTCTTTTTTTCGGGATCGATTTATGCAATTCAATTAACAGAGATAACTGCAAATTCTCTTTGGTTTATAACGCCTCTTGGTGGTTTGTTTTTTATTCTTGGCTGGGCATTTATGTGCATAAGATTCCTGAGTAAAATGAGAAAAAAAATTAAAAAATGAGAATTCTTATATTTAAAGAACCCTGTTTTAAATTATTGATTAGTTTTGTACTTCATTAAAAACAAAATAAATATTGATATGGTAGATACAAATACGAAATCGATTTCGTTAAATAGTCTAGGAATCAAAAATGCAACAATTCGTTATCAGTTAACTTCTAGTGAGTTACATGAGGAGACGTTAAAAAAAGAACAAGGAATAGCATCTTCATTAGGTGCAATTGCAGTGAATACAGGAGAGTTTACAGGACGCTCTCCAAAAGATAGATTTATTGTAAAAGATGCCATTACAAAAGATGAAGTTTGGTGGAGTGCTATTAATTTACCGTTTGATTCAGAAAAATTTGATGCGCTGTATAATAAGGTTACTAGGTATCTTTCTGAAAAAGAAGTTTTCGTACGAGATTCTTATGCGTGTGCAGATGAAAATTACAAACTAAGTATTAGAGTTGTAAACGAGTATCCTTGGAGCAATATGTTTGCTTACAATATGTTTTTAAGACCTACAGAGACAGAATTAAAAGACTTTGATCCTGAGTGGACCGTGGTAAATGCGCCCGGTTTTATGGCAGATCCTGAAGTAGACGGAACACGACAACATAATTTTGCCATTTTAAATTTTACAAGAAAAATAGCTTTAATTGGTGGGACGGGGTACACAGGTGAAATTAAAAAAGGAATTTTTTCTGCTTTAAATTTCATATTACCTGTTTATAAGAAAACATTGCCAATGCACTGTTCTGCAAATGTTGGTAAAGATGGTGATACCGCAATTTTCTTTGGACTTTCGGGTACCGGAAAAACAACGCTTTCTACAGATCCTGACAGAAGTTTAATAGGTGATGATGAGCATGGTTGGACGGAAGAAAATACCGTTTTTAATTTTGAAGGGGGCTGTTATGCAAAAGTGATTAACTTATCACAAGAACAAGAACCAGAAATTTTTGCTGCAATTAAAAAAGGAGCAATTCTAGAAAATGTTGTTTTGGATAAAGAGGGGGTTATCGATTTTGGAGATACTTCCATTACTCAGAATACAAGAGTTAGTTATCCTATTTATCATATAGACAATATTCAAAAACCATCAATAGGTAAAAACCCAAAGAATATTTTCTTTCTAACGGCAGATGCTTTTGGTGTTTTACCTCCAATATCTAAATTAACTCCAAATCAGGCAGCTTACCATTTTATTTCTGGTTATACCGCAAAAGTTGCAGGAACAGAGGCGGGGGTTACAGAACCAACACCTAGTTTTTCAGCTTGTTTTGGCGCACCTTTTATGCCATTGCACCCAACAAAATATGCAGAAATGCTAAGTAAAAAGATGCAAGAGACAGGCGTAAACGTTTGGTTGATAAATACAGGTTGGTCTGGCGGGCAGTATGGTGTAGGAAGAAGAATGCCATTAAAATATACAAGAGCAATGATTTCTGCTGTTTTAAATGGTGATTTAGGAAGTTATAAGTATGAAGATTATCACATTCATTCTGTTTTTGGAGTTGCACAACCAAGAACTTGTCCTGGTGTGCCAACAGAATTGTTAAGTCCTAGAGCAACTTGGAATAATGATGAAGCATATTATAAGACGGCTTTTAAATTATCGAATGCCTTTAGAGAAAATTTCACACAATTTGAAGAAGTTGCTAGTGAAGATATCCGAAGAGGAGGTCCTCAACGATACGCTTTATAGTAAAGTATTGGTTCTGTCTCTTATACACATCTGACGCTGCCGACGACTCCTTACGTGTAGAT
>CAJXTJ010000225.1 GCA_913061165.1 uncultured Polaribacter sp. | reverse complement strand
AGCGTCAGATGTGTATAAGAGACAGATCCATGATGCCACATTTTACACCAGCGAAATTGTGTTCGGCTTTTTGAGATACTAAAATCATTTCGTTTTTAGTTAAACCTAAATCGAATAATTCATTTAGTCCAAAAACAAAACTATTCTCTAAAGCTGCAGATGATGACATGCCTGCACCACTAGGAATATTGCCAGCAAAAAGGCTATTAAAATCACCAATTTGCTTACCTATTTTTTGTAATTCTGCAACAACACCAAGAACATAATTTCTCCAACCACCACCTTCGAGAGGTTTTAAATTCTCTATTTTGAACTCATATAGCTCTTCTTTATTAAGAGCATAGGCATTACTGGTATTAGAATTACTTTTGCTTATGGCAAGCGCAATACCTTTGTTAATGGCTGCCGGAAATGCAAAACCATCATTGTAATCGGTATGCTCTCCAATAAGATTAATTCTGCCTGGTGAAAATACTATTAAAGGCTGCTCTTTAAACTTATCTAAAAAGCAGCCTTTAACTTCTTTAATTAACTTTTTGCTCATAATAATTTAAGTAAAATAAATATACACTCCTATTACAATTAGACAGATAGCAATACTTACTGGTTTTAGATACCTCCAAGGTGTAATATCAACTTGTTTTGTGTATTCTTGAACGTATGCTTCTTCTCTTGGTTTGAAATAGCCAATGATTAACATTATCAAGATATTAAGAATAAATAGAATAGCGCATATGTCTAAAAAGTGCAGTCTAGAAAAGACTTCTGGCGAATAAATATCAATGAGCATATAAGTAATATATAATAAACAACCAGAAAATAATCCAATTTTTGCAGCAATTGCAGGCACATACTTAGTTGTATAACCAACTATAATAATAGTTAAAATAGGAATACTGTAAATACCATTTACTTTTTGTAAATAATCAAACAAACTTCCTGCATTTGCAATTAGGGGTGCAATAAACATAGCTGCAATTGCTAAAAGAACACCAAATGTTTTTCCGTATTTTACAATCGTTTTTTCGTTCGCGTCTTTATTTATATGTTGCTTGTAAATATCAAGGCCAAACAAAGTAACAGAACTATTTAAAACACTATTAAAAGAACTTAAAATAGCACCAAATAAAACCGCTGCAAAAAAGCCAACCCAAGCAGTAGGTAATACTTTTTTAACTAACATTGGATACGCACTATCTGCACTTTCTAAATTGCCTTTAAAAATATGATAGGCAATTAAGCCTGGTAAAACTACAATTAATGGCCCTAATATTTTTATAAATGAGGCTAATAGTAATCCTTTTTGACCTTCTTTTAAATCTTTAGCAGCAAGTGCTCTTTGAATAATTTGTTGGTTAGTTCCCCAATAAAATAATTGTACCAACATCATACCTGTAAAAATGGTGTAAAATGGTACAGGATCATTTTCGCCACCCATGGATTTAAACTTGTCAGGGTTCTCAGTAGTTAATATAGAAAGCCCGTCTAAAAGACTCCCTTCTCCAATCATTATTAAACCAAAAATTGGAATTAAAATTCCGCCAATTAATAAACCAATCGCATTAATAGAATCTGAAACTGCGACAGCTTTTAAGCCTCCAAAAACAGCATATATAGAACCAATAATTCCTATTCCCCAAACACATATCCAAATAGATTGCGTGTGTGTTACGCCTAATAATTCTGGCACGTCAAACATGCCACTTATAGCTAAAGAGCCTGAGTATAAAATTACGGGAAGTAAAACTACAACGTAACCTGTTAGAAATAAGCCTGAGGTTAATGTTTTAGTAGTTACATCAAAACGCTTTGCTAAAAAACCAGGCACTGTGGTTAAGCCACCTTTTAAATATCTTGGTAATAAAAATATTGCCGTAACAACCATAGCAATTGCAGCAAGAGTTTCCCATACCATTACAGACAATCCGCTTTGGTATGCTGCACCATTTAATCCCACAATTTGTTCTGTAGATAAGTTGGTTAATAATAATGAACCAGCAATAACACCAGCTGTTAAGCTACGACCACCAAGGAAGTAACCATCTGATGAAGAATCTTCTGTGTTTCTTGTTTTGTAATAGGATATTATAGCTACTAAAGCTGTAAACCCAATAAATGTTAAGAATTGCATAGTTTTTTGA
>CAJXTJ010000224.1 GCA_913061165.1 uncultured Polaribacter sp. | reverse complement strand
GATGTGTATAAGAGACAGCCTCCATACCCTGCACCAGGGTATATAAAACTGTATCCAATACGCTGATCTGAACCGATTCCGATTCTTACCTGATTGGCATCTGCCCCTACCTTTTCACAGATATTGGCAATTTCATTCATAAAAGATATTTTTGTAGCTAGCATAGCATTGGCAGCATACTTTGTCATTTCAGCAGAACGAATGTCCATCGTAATAAAACGGTCATGAGATCTAAAAAAAGGAGAATATAATTCCTTCATTTTTTTAAATGCAACTTCAGAATCTGCTCCAATAACTACTCGGTCTGGCTTCATAAAATCTACAATAGCTGCTCCCTCTTTTAAAAATTCAGGATTCGAAACCACATCAAACTGTAAATCAGAATTCCGTGCATCTAACTCATTTTGAATCGTCGCCTTTACCTTATCCGCAGTCCCAATAGGTACCGTAGATTTATCTACTACAATCAATCTTTTTTGCATCGACTGACCAATAGATTTCGCTACGGCCAATACATATTGTAAATCAGCAGAACCATCATCTCCCATCGGAGTTCCAACCGCTATAAATGCGATTTCAGAATTTTGTAAAGCTTTGTCTAGCGCTGTTGTAAAAAACAGGTTCTTATTCTTTACATTTTTTAAAACCATGGTCTCTAAACCAGGTTCAAAAATAGGAATAATGCCTTGGTTTAATTTTTCAATCTTAACGAGGTCTATATCTACGCAAGTAACCCTGTTTCCCATCTCTGCAAAACAAGTTCCTGAGACGAGCCCAACATATCCAGATCCTATAACTGTAATATTCATATCTTATTTATCTTCTACTAGTTTCACTTGATTTCTAAATCCGCTCGAAGAGAATCTGTGATCTCTCGAGTTGTAATAGATCTCGATTCCCTTTTCTTCACAATACTTAAGACATTTGTGCCATGAACAGTAATTAATACTGACACTGGTAATCGCGCATGTCCTAATCCTAGAGTTGCTGCTTCTAAGTTCATTATTTTAAACTTTTTATAAAGTCTACAATTCTTGTTGATGCCGACCCATCTCCATACGGATTATGAAGCTTTGACATTTTATCAAAATTATCTTTATTATTTAGTAAGTCTAATGCTTCTGAAACGATTAAATTTTCATTTGTACCAACTAATAAAACCGTCCCTACCTCTGCAGCTTCTGGCCTTTCTGTAGTATCTCTCAAAACTAAAACAGGTTTTCCTAAACTTGGTGCTTCTTCTTGAACACCTCCGCTGTCTGTTATAATGATTTTTGATCGCTTCATTAACCAAATAAAATCTTGGTATGGTAAAGGGTCTATTAAAATTACATTGCTAAGCCCTGATAAAATTCTCTTAACAGGTTCTTGTACTTTTGGATTCAAGTGAACAGGGTAAATAACCAAACGGTTTGCATTGTCTAGTGCAATTGTCTTTAAAGCATTACATATTCTTTCAAATCCATCACCATGATTCTCTCTTCGATGTCCTGTAACTAAAACAACTTCTTGAACCCCTATTTGATTGGAGAGATTTTGAATAAACGGACTTGGATTATCATTCACTTTTTCTACAGAATTTAAAAGTGCATCAATTACAGTATTTCCAGTAACCAATATTGTATCCTCAGAAATATTTTCTTTTAATAAGTTGTTTTTTGAAGTTTCTGTAGGAGCAAAATGATAATCACAAATTCTACCGGTTATTTGACGATTTATTTCCTCTGGAAAAGGTGATAATTTGTTATTTGTTCTAAGTCCTGCTTCTACATGACATACTTTTGCCCCAGAATAAAAACTTGCGATAGACCCTGCCATAGTTGTAGTAGTATCTCCATGCACAAACACAAAGTCTGGTGAAAATTCTTCTAAAATTGGTTTCAAGGACTCAATAATAGTAGCTGTAAGACCGTATAAATTTTGACCAGGCTTCATTAAATCCAAATCATAATCAGGTATGATACCAAAAAAAAACAACACTTGATCTAACATTTCTCTGTGTTGTGCTGTAACACATACTTTTGTTTCAAAAGCATCTGAATGTTTTTGAAACTCTTTGATTAATGGAGCCATTTTAATTGCCTCTGGCCTAGTTCCAAATATTAATAAAATTTTTTTCATTTATAATTTTATTTTAATCAATATTGGTA
>CAJXTJ010000223.1 GCA_913061165.1 uncultured Polaribacter sp. | reverse complement strand
GAGAGGTCTCGTGGGCTCGGAGATGTGTATAAGAGACAGGTTAAAATGTATCCGGCAGATTAATTTAGTATAATGAAAAGCTATAGATATGAAATAATATTAGGAATTTTTATACTTTTTTTATCTTTTAACGCTACTTGTCAACAAAAGACAAGTAGCGTTAAAATATCTAAATTGAAAGTTGAAAAAAAGCGAAAGAAGAAAAGAAAGAAAAAAGTAAAGCTTCCAAAAATTGATTTAAATCATTGGAAAGTAACGCTACCAGTTGCAAATAAAAAAGGAAAACCTGTTGAAATTAGCCCGCCTGAGATTTTAGATTTTGCAAATAACGAAATTGCAAAACCGTACATGTATATTGATTCAACAAAAGGAGCGATTGTTTTTCACGCGATGCCTACCAATTCTAAAACTAGAAACACTAAGTATACTAGATCAGAATTAAGAGAACAAATGGTGCCAGGAGAAAACAATGTAAACTGGACTTTTGCCCAAGGAGCTTATATGAAAGGGAAGTTGGCTATGGACGCTACCACTAGAGATGCTGAAGGGAAGTACCACAGAACAATTATTATGCAAATTCATGGTCGTCTAACAAATGAACAACGAGATTTAATTGGTGAAGATGATAACAATGCACCACCAATTTTAAAAATATATTGGGATAAAGGAAAAATTAGAGTAAAAACTAAGATTTTAAAAAACCTAAATGCTTCTTATGAAGAAATGCTACATGAAAAAGCCTGGGATAACGATGAAGGTTTCAATTTTGAGCAAAAAGTAGGGTTTCGGAAATTTACATTAGAAGTAAAAGTTACAGAAGGTAAAATGGTAATAATTCTAAACAAGAATGAATTTAAGGTGTACGAGAATATTCATATGAGAAAATGGGGGATTTTTGAGAATTACTTTAAAGCTGGAAATTACTTTCAATCTAGAGATAAAGGAGCATCTTCTAAAGTTCGTTTTTATGAATTAGAAGTTAGCCATTAAATAGTGTCGATTAGGTAATATTTATGTTCATAAAAAACTTAATTGGAGATGAAATTAAAGGAAAAGAAACTTCATTTTTTTCTCTTTGTTATCGAGAGTAACAAGGACTACATCCAGTAAAAAATAGAATATACACATTGTTAAAGCAATGTAGATACTTACAAAAATAATAATTATAAAATAAAATAAATAAAATATGAAAAAACCTACTATCGGATTTATAGGACTTGGCCTTATGGGTGGTAACATGGTGGAAAATCTTCAAAAAAGAGGTTTTGAGCTAATAGTAATTGATCTTAATAAAGAGGAAGTTGCAAAAGTTATAGCTCGTGGTAATGCTACTGAAGCTAGCTCACCAAAAGAGTTAGCAGCAAAGAGTGACATCATTATGTTCTGTCTTACAACTTCTGCTGTTGTTGAAAAGATTGTGTACGGTGAAGAAGGTATTCTTGCTGGTATTAGAGAAGGTGCTGTTTTGATTGATTTCGGAACATCTATTCCTGCTTCTACTATAAAAATAGGTAAAGCTCTTGCAGAAAAAGGTGCTGGCATGATTGATGCCCCACTTGGACGCACACCAGCGCATGCAAAAGATGGCCTGCTTAATATTATGGCTGCAGGTAATAAAGACACTTTTGAAAAAGTAAGGCCAGTACTAGAACAACAGGGTGAAAATGTATTCTATCTTGGTGCTGCTGGAGCTGGACACACAACGAAGCTTATCAATAATTTTATAGGTATGACTACTGTTGTTGCGATGTCACAAGCCTTCGTTGCGGCAAAATTAGCAGGTGTAGATACGCAGCAATTGTTTGACATCATGTCTTCTGGGCCTTCAAACTCTCCATTTATGAAATTTTGCAAACATTATGCCGTAGACAACGTGAGTGATTTAGGTTTCTCAATCAATAATGCAAATAAAGATTTAGGATATTTTGTACAAATGATGAATGATCTTGGTACAACTTCTCTTATTGCTGAAGCTACTTCTACAAATCTTAAAGCAGCTGTTAGTGCAGAAATGGGAAATGCTAATGTTCCAGAAATTTTTGATTATTTTATGAAGTTAGAGAAATAGTTAATCTTTTAATTTTCCAATAAAAAGAACATTAACATCTTTAATACTAGCATTATATTCTGTCTCTTATACACATCTCCGAGCCCACGAGACCTCTCTACATC
>CAJXTJ010000222.1 GCA_913061165.1 uncultured Polaribacter sp. | reverse complement strand
TCTACACGTAAGGAGTCGTCGGCAGCGTCAGATGTGTATAAGAGACAGTTATAGTACTATGTAATACATAATACCTTTTTAAAGACATATATTTGTATAAGAAAGTAGTAAACCTTTAAAAATTATGAAAAAAAACGACCAAAACACCAATGCTTTTTTAATACATATTTCTGCCTTTGCAGGATTTGTATTTCCTTTTGGCCACATCATAACCCCTCTAATCGCATGGCAAACCCTAAAAAATAGAAGTCCGTTTTTAGATGAACAAGGAAAAGAGGCTGTAAACTTTAACTTAAGCTATACCCTTTATTCCTTTATTTTAACCCTTGCGCTAATACCATTCGCGATAGGTACTTTTTTTACAAATTTTAACAACTTCGATACTTTTAATTTTAATTTAAACATGCCTAATATGTCTGGTTTTATAGGAATTGGCGCCGTTTCAGGAATTCTTTATGTAGCAGGAATTGCATTAGTTATTATAGCGGCAATAAAAGCAAAAGAAGGCGAAAATTACAACTACCCTTTTACCATAAAATTTATAAAATAACCCATAATATATGAAGATAGAAAACACAAAGGCACAGATGAGAAAAGGTGTTTTAGAGTACTGTATCTTATCCATTTTAAAAAATGGTGATGCGTATACTTCTGAAATTCTCTCGACCCTAAAAAGTGCAGAAATGATTGTGGTTGAAGGAACCATTTATCCGTTATTAACCCGCTTAAAAAATGCAGGATTGTTAACCTATAGATGGGAAGAATCCACCTCAGGCCCTCCGAGAAAATACTACGTTTTAACAGAAAACGGAGGCATGTTTATAAAAGAACTAGACAAAACATGGAGCAATTTAGTAAACGCAGTTAACCAAGTAATTAGCACAAAACCAACTTCAAATGAATAAAACAATAAATATTAATTTAGGCGGATTTTTTTTCCATATAGACGAAGTAGCCTATCAAAAACTAAGAAGATACTTAGAATCTATTTCTAAATCTTTAAGTGAAGATTCACAAGGAAAAAATGAAATTATATCCGATATAGAAGCACGTATTAGTGAGCTTTTATCAGAAAAAATTACAGACGCTAGACAAGTGGTAAGCGAAAGCGATATCGAAGATATTATTGTAATTATGGGACAGCCAGAAGATTATACAGAAGGAGAAGAAGCGTATTCAGATGCAAGTTATTCTTACAAAAGAAACAGTGCTTCAGGAAAAAAACTCTTTAGAGACGGAGATGATAAATTCTTAGGAGGTGTTGCTTCTGGTGTTGCACATTATTTTGATATTGATACCATTTGGGTTCGTTTATTATTCTTAATAGTTACCGTAGCGGGCGTAGGGGCAGGAATTCTAGTGTACATTGCACTTTGGATTTTGTTACCAGAAGCCAAAACTACTGCCGAGAAATTACAAATGGAAGGCGAAGCGGTAAACATTGATAACATTGAGAAAAAAATTCGAGAAGAATTCACAAATGTTTCAGAAAGTTTTAGAAATGCTGCAAACCAGGCATCAGAAAAAATAAAAGATGGCGCTAGTGAGTTTTCAGAAAAAATGGGACAAACATTTTCAGCAAAGACAAAAAAAAATAACGGCTTACAAGATTTTTTAAATGCAATAGGTGAAATTGCCATGGTCTTCTTTAAAATTCTAGGGAAGTTTATAGGAGTACTTTTTGTAATTTTTGGAGCAGCTGTTATTTTATCTCTAATTATTGGAGGGTTTTCTTTAGGAAGTTTCGAATTTTTAAACATTGATGGCGACTTTATTAGTTACCCAGATTTTTTCTATGAAGCTACTTTGCCCAGGTGGTTGTTAACGCTTTCTCTATTTACTTTAACAGGAATTCCGTTTTTAGTATTGTTAGTTTTAGGCCTTAGAATGTTATCTAGTAACATCAAACAATTTAGCAAGATAACGGCTATCACTCTTTTAGTAGTTTGGTTTATGGCACTTTTAATAATCATATTTACAGCTGTAGAATTCGGAGCATCGCATGCTAACTATGGCAAATCTATTAGCAATAATAGGCTAGATATTGTTGAAAAAGATACACTTGTTTTAAAAATGATAAATAACGATGTACTTTATTATCAGGAGAACTTAAAAAGAAGCTCTAAAAAGCATGAAGTAGCAATAGATGGTAAACTTATGATGTACACCAATGATATTCGTTTAGATGTAAAAAAGAGCAATACAGAATCTGTCTCTTATACACATCTCCGAGCCCACGAGACCTCTCTACATCTCGT
>CAJXTJ010000221.1 GCA_913061165.1 uncultured Polaribacter sp. | reverse complement strand
AGAGGTCTCGTGGGCTCGGAGATGTGTATAAGAGACAGCTTTAGTGAAGTAGGGCGGTTTAGCGGTGTTGAAGCTTCCGATTGGAGCTGGGGAGCGTTACTTTTTGACATGAATAACGATGGCTTAAAAGACTTGTTTATAGCCAACGGAATTTATAAAGATTTAACCAATCAAGATTATTTACGATATGTTTCGAATGAAGAGGTACTGCAATCTCTAGTAATAGATAACAAAGTAGATTTTAAAAAACTAATTGATATCATTCCTTCAAACAAAGTAAAAAATCACGCATACATAAATAAAGGAAATTTAACATTTAATAGAGAAAATAACGGATTAAATACAGCAGGTTTTTCTAATGGAGCTGCATATGGAGATTTAGATAACGATGGAGATTTAGACTTAATTGTAAACAATGTAAACATGCCTTTATTTGTTTATAAAAATAATCTAGATAAGACAGCTACTAAGTATTTAAAAGTAATTTTAAAAGGAGATGGTTTAAATACAAATGCTATTGGTTCTAAAATAACATTAACCTCTAAAACAGCTACTTATTCTTTAGAACAACAGCCGGCTAGAGGTTTTCAATCCTCTATGGATAATAGGCCTAATTTTGGTTTTAAGGAACTAGATAGCTTAAATTTGACAATCAATTGGCCTTCAGGAAAAATAACGAAACTACAAAATATAGCAGCAAATAAAACACTTACTTTATATGAAAAAGATGCCCAACAAGTTAAAGTAAAAGAACCAATTGTTACTCCAGAAATCTTCTCTAAAAACAATAACACAATTAAGTTTACTCACAAAGAAAATAATTATATCGATTTTAATGTAGATCGATTATTGCCTTTTATGAGAAGTGCAGAAGGTCCAAAAATGGCAGTAGCAGATGTAAATAATGATGGGGCAAAAGACTTATTTATTGGAGGTTCTAAAAATAATACCGCGTCATTATTTATCCAAAAAAATAATACTTTCACAAAAAAAAAGACCCTTATTTTTAATAATCAAAAAGCTGCGGAAGATGCAGAAAGTATTTTCTTTGATGCAGATAATGATGGAGATTTAGATTTATACGTTTGCAGTGGTGGTGTAGAAACTTCTAAATATTCTGCCAATTACTTAGATAAATTGTACTTAAATGATGGTACAGGAAACTTTACATTGTCTAAACAGAAACTACCAACAACCGCGCAATATCATAGCAGTAGTTCTGTAGTTGTTGCAGACATAGATAATGACAACGATTTAGATCTTTTTGTGGGAGAACGAACCATACCAAATTCTTATGGAATGCCAGGTTCTGGCTTTTTATTAATTAATGATGGTGCAGGTAATTTTACAGAACAGTCTGCTAATTTAGCGCCTGAATTTAAAAACTTGGGAATGATTACCGACGCTCTTTTTATAGATATTACTAAAAATGGTTATGAAGATTTAGTGGTTATTGGCGATTTTATGGGTGTAGAGATTTTTGAAAATCAGCAAGGAAAGTTTAAGAGAACTGAAAAAAATATGTTTTCGAACCTAAAAGGATGGTGGAATACTATAGAAAAAAGTGATTTAGACAATGACGGAGACTTCGATTTAATTCTTGGAAATCATGGTTTAAATAGCAGGTTTAAAGCAACTCCTAAAAATCCAATTAAATTATATGTGAATGATTTTGATAAAAACGGATTTCTAGATCCAATTTTATCATTTATAGACAAAAATGAAAAAGAATATCCGTATGCATTGCGCCACAATTTAGTAGATCAATTAAAATATTTAAGTAAGAAATTTCCAGATTACGAGTCTTTTAAAACAGCAACCATTCAAGATATTTTCACACCAGAACAATTGCAGGAAAGTAGCATTTTAGAAGCCAACACCTTGTCTTCCGTAATCCTTTTTAATGAGGGTGCATTTAATTTCACAGTGCAAAAACTACCTTTAGAAGTGCAGCTTTCCCCAGTTTATGCAATTATTGCCTCAGATTTTGATAATGATGGCGACCAAGATATTCTTTTAGGAGGAAACCTAGACGGTGTAAAACCAGAGTTTGGTAGGTACGATGCCTCTTTCGGAAATTACTTGGAAAACACAGGAAACCGTGTTTTTAAATTTCACCAAAAAGGAAAAGGTCTGAAAGTTAATGGCCAAATTAGGGATTTAAAAGTATTGAAAAATAAAGTTTTTATCACAAAAAATAATGATTCATTAGAAGTTTACAATTATTAATTATGATTAAAAGGTTCGTATTATTTTCTTTGATTATTATAGGATGTTCCAAAGAACCTGTCTCTTATACACATCTCCGAGCCCACGAGACCTCTC
>CAJXTJ010000220.1 GCA_913061165.1 uncultured Polaribacter sp. | reverse complement strand
CGGCAGCGTCAGATGTGTATAAGAGACAGATTTTTAAGTTTTCACTTCTCTTATATGCAAAGTAAATTGAAATTCCGACAATGAATAAAAAGAATGGAAATATTAAATCTGTGGGCGTTAAACCATGCCATGTTGCATGCAGTAATGGTGAATATACAGCGCTCCAAGTTCCAGGAGTGTTCACTAAAATCATTAACGCAACCGTTAAGCCTCTTAAAAAATCTACAGATTCTATTCTCTTTTTAAACATGTTGTTATACTTTTTTCAAGCCCATTTTATGTCCCCAAAAAGCATAATAGAGAATAATAAGGTAACAAGGTAATAAAATCCAATAGCCAAAAGAGGCAGCTTCTGCTAATGCACCAAATTCATTTGTGCCTGTTGCTAATAATTCTTCTTTTTTATGATCTACTAAAGCGCCATATAATGGGGGTAAAACTGCTCCACCAGAAATGGCCATGATTAATAATGCCGATGCTGTTTTGGTAAACCTCCCTAAACCTTTTAGTGTTAATGGCCAAATTGCTGGCCAAACTAAAGCATTTGCAACCCCCAAAGCTGCTACAAAAAGTACCGATGTAAACCCGGTAGTAAAGACAATGCAAAATGAAAGTAAAATACCTAGAATAGCACTTACTTTTAACGCGAAAGATTGACTGATATATTTAGGTATTAATAGTACACCTAAAGCGTAAGTGGCAACCATTGCCATTAAAGTGTATGTTGTAAAAGAGTTAGACTGTTCTCCTAAACCCAAAGAGTGTCCGTAAGCAATAATAGTATCACCAGCAATTACCTCTACCCCAACGTATAGAAACAATGCTAGCACTCCTAGCCATAAATGTGGAAACTGAAAAACACTTGTTTTAGACGTCTCTCCTTCCTTTGGTTCTTCTATTGGAGCTGCTTCAACATTTGGTAATGGTGCTTTTCTAATTAAGATCCCTAATAAAAACAGTACCAAAGCCATTACAATATAGGGCGTAATAACGCTATCTGCCATCGTATTTAATAAATCCTCTTTTTCTTCAATGCCCACGGTACTTAACTTTTCCTTTATCTCTCCAATACCAGACAATAAAATAGTGGCGAAAATAAATGACCCTAATGCTCCAGCAACTTTATTGGCAATTCCCATGATTGCAATCCGCTTTGCGGCACTTTCCATAGGTCCTAAAATAGTAATATACGGGTTGGAGGCCGTTTGTAATAAAGTCATTCCGATGCCTTGTATAAAGATAGCAGTTAAAAACATCCAATAGGTTCTTGCATTCGCAGCTGGTATAAATAATAAAGCACCAAATGCCATTATTATTAACCCTAAAGACATTCCTTTTTTGTACCCAATTTTATCAATGATGTAAGAAGCTGGCAACGCCATTACGACAAAAGAAATGTAAGAAGCAGATGCTACTAAATAAGACTGTGCATCTGTAAGTTCATTTATGGTTTTCATAAACGGAATTAGCGCACCGTTTATCCAAGTAACAAAACCGAAAATAAAGAACAGACCTGCGATAATAAGTATAGGTACGAGTGTGTTGTTTTTTATTTTAGATGGTTGTTGATTGTTGTTAAACATAGTTTTTATAAATTTTAAGAAACATGAAATGTAACTGTTAAAACCATTGCATAAAAATTATTTCTACGAATAACCCCTATTTAATGCCAAACAGATTTATTTTAGATTCTAAACGGTTTTATCTATTGCGTTCACCTGTATTTAAAATAATTCGTTTTGCATGACTCACATACTTTCTACCAATAGGTATTCTTGCGATGCCTATTTCTAGCAAGTTACCCTCTAGACTTTTAACCTTATCTATTGCAATAGTATAGGATCTATGTATTCTTATAAAGTTAGTGTCAGAAAGTTCTTCTGTGATGCTTGTTAAAGATTTATGCACCAAATAATTTTCTGTGGTTGTAAATACTTTAATATAATCTTTCAAGCTTTCAATATATAAAATAGCATCAAACTTTATTTTTACGAGTTTTTTATCCACCTTCAAAAAAATAAAAGACTCATTGATCGTATCTTCTTCTTTTTGAATTCCTTTTTGGTGATGCACTTTTTGTGTAATTTTATTAATCGTTTTTAAGAATCTATTAAAAGGTATTGGTTTCACTAAATAATCTAAAACATTTAAATCGTAACTTTCTACAGCGTATTCTCTGTAAGCCGTTGTAATCACAACATTCGTTTTTGTATTTAACGTTTTTGCGAAATCTAAACCATTCATTTTAGGCATATTTATATCTAAAAACAGTACATCTGCTTCTCCATTTTCTAATAAATTTAAAGGTATTATAGCTGTCTCTTATACACATCTCCGAGCCCACGAGACCTCTCTACATCTC
>CAJXTJ010000219.1 GCA_913061165.1 uncultured Polaribacter sp. | reverse complement strand
CTACACGTAAGGAGTCGTCGGCAGCGTCAGATGTGTATAAGAGACAGATTTTAAAAAGTAAATAAGAAGAAATGGCGAGTCTATTTAAGGAGTTCAAGAATTTTGCTATAAAAGGCAACATGATCGATATGGCGGTCGGTATTATCATTGGGACTGCATTTAACAATGTGGTAAGCACTTTGGTAAAAAAGGTTGTGATGCCGCCACTATCTCTTTTAACTGATGATGTAAAACTTGGCGATAAAAAATACATACTTCGTCAAGCTGCTGAAGGGGTTGATGAAGTTGCTATTGGGTATGGAGAACTCATGGAAGTGTTAATCGATTTTTTAATTATAGCATTTACAATTTTTGTAGTTATCAAGTTTATAAATCGTTTCAAGAAAAAATCTGAAGACCCTAAAAATAAGGATGTGGAAACACCTAAAAACATTGAACTTCTCTCAAATATTGAAAGATTAATGGAGGAGCAGAACAATTATTTAAAGCAAAAAAAGTAGTTTTTCTTTTATACACTAATAGCTTTCACTAAATTACACAACGATACTTCGTTACCCCCAGTTAGTTTAAGATGAGTAAAAAGAGCCAAAAAAAGTTTTACTACATTTCAATATTCACATTTTTAATATTGAGCTTTTTTTCTTTGATTATTTATTTAAGAGCCGATTCTGAATTAGAAAAAGCTTATAATAATAAAATTCAAGAGATGGGGCAGCTTACCGTCAAAAACTTCAAAAAAGCTGTTTTTACCAATATCAGTTACTTAGAAAATTTAAAAGAGCGAATCGTTGAAAGTAACGGCGATTACTTTAAATATTGGGAAAATGATGCTAACCGTATTATCGATCAAAATTCTGCATTAAAATTTATAGAATATATCGATAGTGATGGTATAATTAGATCGATAGTTCCCTTAGAGCCCAATAAGCAAGCGCTTAATATAGATATAAAAAAGCTTTCATACCGTTATCCTGAATGGAAAAAACATACTAGCGGAAACACTACTAACATTACTAATTGGGTGAAATTAACGCAAGGAGGGTACGTATTTTTGGTAGATGTGCCAATTTATTATGCAGGGCAATTTCATGGGACAATAACAGCAGGAATGGATTTTGAAGATCCGTTTAACACCATTAGCTCAAATATAGAAGAGCACGCGCTAACAATAAAAGACGACCAAGGAAATGTTTTTTATAACTATAACACCATCACAGCTGAAAATCATGGAAATACCAGAAATTTTAAATCGGTAATTACAATTGATAATCTAGATAAAAATAATTGGAACTTCAATTTTTCATATAATGAAAGTCCAATCTATAAAAATAGGAAACTAATTCAAAAAGGCGCACTTGCATTTGCCTTAGTTCTTTCATTATTAATAGGGTTATTGGTGCTTTTTTACTTAAAAGTTAACGATAAAGCAAAAGAACTTGCTCTCGTCAACAATAACTTAAAAAAACTGAATAGGCAAATTAGAAGTGAAAAGGAGAAAGCCACTCGAGCATCTGAGGCTAAAACACAGTTTTTGTCGAACATGAGCCATGAGATACGGACACCGTTAAATGCAATTTTGGGCATTTCTGAAATGATGAGTGAAGAGGATATGAATCCAGAGAATAAAAATTTCATAAAACTTCTTAGAAACTCTTCACAATCGTTATTAGCGCTTGTTAATGATGTTTTAGATATCGATAGAGTGGAATTGGGCAAACTTGAAATGCTAGAATCTTACTTTCAGCCAAAAGTTACTCTGCAAAAAATCATTGACACCTATGAGCCTGAGATAAAGAAAAAAAGATTAAAGCTTATAGTAAATTTTCCTGAACATTCAGGATCTATGGTTATTGGGGATCATTCAAAAACTATGCAAGTATTTACCAATCTTTTGAATAATGCTATAAAGTTTACTCAGAAAGGGAGCATACAAATTGATTATCAAGAAGAAATTGTTGGTAATAACCTGTATTTTCAATTTTTGATAAAAGACACTGGGTTGGGGATGTCCGCAGAAAAACTACCCCTGGTCTTTAATAGATTTGTTCAGATAGATGACGGGACTCGAAAAGAACACAGTGGAAGTGGTTTAGGCTTGGCTATAACCAAAGGTTTGGTTGATTTTCTGAAAGGGTCTATTCAAGTAAAAAGCAAACTTAATGAAGGTACAGAGTTTAATGTAAAACTATCTTTCCCCATTGCTGATTTTATTACTGAAGAAGAAATAGACTATTTAAAACTAAACAACATTAAAGTATTAATAGTTGATGATAATAAAATCAATACCATTGTTTTAGAGAAAATGTTACGCAAATGTAATATCTGTCTCTTATACACATCTGACGCTGCCGACGACTCCTTACGTGTA
>CAJXTJ010000218.1 GCA_913061165.1 uncultured Polaribacter sp. | reverse complement strand
CGAGATGTAGAGAGGTCTCGTGGGCTCGGAGATGTGTATAAGAGACAGATTATGTGTTGTAATTTATTTGTTCAGTTCATTTGTTGCAATTGTTTTGTTCGTTGTCTTAAGTGCATACCATTTTGGTGAGGAGCACCTTGGTCATAAAATAAATGTAAATTTTGTTTTTAATGCTGTTTACTTTTTATCGTATGGCCTATTTATCTTTGCATTACTTTTTTATCAATCCATATCTGATGTAGATTTTATTATGAAAGAGTTAACAGGAGAAACTTTTTCTAAGATTCAAATTGAGATTACTTTAATTATGAGTGCTATTTCTTTAAGTATTGGAAGCATATATTTAATTCTAACGAAAAGAAATGAGTCAGTATTATTTTTGAGAGAGTTTCTTTATTTTGTCCTGCTTTTTCTTGTTTTTAATACCTCTTCCTTAATTTTAGGTTTTGCTATTTATTTTATTCTTTGGCATTCAATACCGTCAATTATACATCAAATAGAATTTATTTCTGGAAGCTTAAATAAGAGAAATATTGTTACTTATGTGAAAAAAGCTTTAATTTATTGGGTAATAAGCATTGCTGGTCTTTTAGTTCTGTATCAAGTATTACCAGAAATTAAGCTACTAGCTACTGTTGTTTTCGTAATATTATTTGCTGTTACAGCGCCCCATACATGGGTAATGCATCGAATGAAAAATTAATTCATGAAGCATTGTTAATAGTTCAAAGTATGAATAGTAATTCTAATTTTTAACGTGTAAATAGTAATTCCGTTTCAGTAGACATCTCATCAGAGAAACGATAATTATCAACATTAAAACCTTTTAGCTGTTCTACTGTATTTATGTCGTTTTCTATAATAAAACGAACCATTAAGCCACGTGCTTTTTTTGCATAAGTCATAACAATTTTATATTGACCGTTTTTTAAATCTTTAAAAACAGGTGTAATCATTGGTACTTTTAAAGCCTTTGCTGGTAATGCTTTAAAATACTCTGCACTTGCTAAATTTATCAATAATTCATCATCTTTTAATTCTTCATTTAAAGAATTGGCAAGCTCATTATTCCAAAATTTATAAAGATTTTCTGTGTTATCAACTTTTAATTTTGTTCCCATTTCTAAGCGGTACGGTTGTATTAAATCTAGAGGTTTTAATACCCCATATAAACCAGATAAAATTCGCAATCTATCTTGTAATACAGGTATTTTTTCTTCAGGTAAAGAGTTTACATCAATTCCTTTAAAAACGGCGCCAGTAAAAGAGTATACTGCTTGTTTTGCATTTTCTTTCGTGAATGGGGTTTCCCAATTTTGGTTGCGTTCATAATTTAATTGAGACAAAGCCTCAGAAACACTCATTAAATTACCAATATCGCTTTTAGAAAGTGTTTTTAATATAGTATTTAATTTTTTAGATTGGTCTAAAAAACGTGGCTGTGAATACAACTTAGTTGGCACTTTACTTTCAAAATCTAAAGATTTTGTTGGAGAAACAATTATTTTCATTTGATGTAATTCAAAAATTAAACAATAGTATAAAAATAGTAATGATTTTAAAATTTTTCTTAATAATTGATATTTAATAATTGATAAAACTATTTATAAAATCTATATTCTAATTATAATTAGAATTTAATTTTATAAATTCATCAAACTATTGAGACTTTTGTGGGTCAAAGAATAGAAATTAACCAAAAGTAGTTGGATAAAGACGCGACGCTTATTAAAAAATTAAAAAATGTTACACTAAAAGATACCGCTTTTAGTGAACTACTTGACACCTATCAAGAACGTTTGTATTGGCATATTAGAAAGATCGTTTCAACCCATGAGAATGCTGATGATGTTTTGCAAAACACATTTATTAGAATCTATAAAAA
Source organism: uncultured Polaribacter sp. (assembly GCA_913061165.1). GTDB lineage: Bacteria > Bacteroidota > Bacteroidia > Flavobacteriales > Flavobacteriaceae > Polaribacter. The sequence goes on along the minus strand of CAJXTJ010000218.1, from coordinate 492 downwards.
TATTCAACAATTTAAAAGTAAAAGTAGTTTACATACATGGATGTATCGAATTGCTTACAATGAATCTCTTCGTTTTTTAGAGAATAATAATAAAAAAAGGTATGATGATATTGATACTATTTCTGAATCTCATCTAGAGGTTTTATTTGAAGATGAATATTTTGATGGAGATGAAATTCAGAAAAAACTTACTAATATTATTGCCAGGTTTACCGAAAAACAACAACGAGTTTTTCAGATGAAATATTTCGATGACTTAAGTTTTAGAAAGATATCTGAAATTTTAGAAGTTTCAGAAAGCACCTTAAAATCAACTTATTATACAACAGTAAAAATTATTGAAGAAAAAATATTTTTATAAATCCAAACTATTTACAAAAAGTTGGGTCTAACTAATGTATTATGAAAAAATCAACGATAAAGAGCAACAAACAAAACTTTCTAGAGGAAGGTTTTAAAGGTGATATTTTTAAACATCACAAAAACTGTCTC
>CAJXTJ010000217.1 GCA_913061165.1 uncultured Polaribacter sp. | reverse complement strand
AGAGAGGTCTCGTGGGCTCGGAGATGTGTATAAGAGACAGACATTACCTTTCTTTTTATATATTTTTTTCTTCTTTTTTGTCATCTGTACTATATTATTTATGTGCTAATTTAAAGTTTTTATTAAACTAACCTATTTTGCAAATTACAACTATTGAGTATATTTTATATTAAAATACTGTTATCAATCTATTTTGTAATTTACCACATTATTAATCTTAATTTTTATGTCTTATATTAATACTACCAATATTAACTCTTGGTTTATAATTGCAAACCCTACTTCTGGAAATCGGAATTTTTCTAAACTATGGAAGGAAATTCAACAATTACTAAAAAACAAGAATTTAGACTATTCTTTTGCTTTTACTCAGTTTTCTAAACATGAAATAGCATTGGTACAAAACGCTATTAAAATTGGTTTTAGAAACATTATTTCTGTTGGTGGAGATGGAACGCTACATCATGTAGTTAACGGAATAATGATGCAAAGGTATGTAAAAACTTCTGATATAACTATTAGTGTAATTCCTTTAGGAACTGGTAACGATTGGGTTAAAACATATAACATCCCTACAAGTATTAAAGAGGTTATAGAAATTATTTATAAAAAAAAAAAATTACACAAGATATTGGTGTTTTAAAAACAGTAAACACTATTACTTACTTTAATAACGTTGCTGGTTTAGGTTACGATGGTTATGTTGTAAGTAAATTAAAATCTTTGAAAAAATTTGGCGGTATTTCTTATTTAATAGCGGGATTTTATGGAATGTTATTTTATAAAAAATCTAATTTTAAGATTATAATTAATAACAAAGTTGTAGAAACAGATTGTTTAATGACTGTTTTTGGAATTTGTAAATACTCTGGTGGTGGAATGCGGTTTACTGAAAATATAGCTACTTCTAGTGGTTTATTAAACATTACGATTGTTAAAAATTTTACCTTTTTAGATCTTATTATACATCTTCCTAAATTATATTCTGGTAAAATTGTAAACCATAAAAAAGTAAGCACTTATAAAACCAATGAAATTACTATAATTCCTAAAAATTCAAAACCTTTTATACAGGCAGATGGAGAATTGATTGGAGTTGGGAATGTACACGTAACAATTATAAAAAAAGCAATACAATTTGTAATACGTTAGTTTTCTTTAAAAGTCTTTTTTTCTTTTTTCTACACTTATGAACATTCTATATAATACTATTTATTTCTTTTATTAAATTTTAAAAAACAATGGTGTTTATAATAGTGTGTGAATAGCTACTATAATTTTTTTAGTTTTTATTTTAATATATGAGTTATTAAAAAGTATCTACATTTTATTAAGTATTTAAAACCGTATAAATCAATATTAAAATAGAGTTGTTAACAATAATCATAAACAACTATGAACTTATTTTTATCAATAACTAAAAGTTTTTAATTGTAAATAAAACGTAAAATTAATGTTTATAAACTTTTATTAAATACTCATAAAAAAAGTTGTGTATGTGATAGGGTGTAATGTATTGTAATAAAAATAGAAATATCCAAATAAACTTATTCCTTTTTCATTACAACTTCTTAACATTCTCTTAAAACACTAAAAACTTAATAATGAAACAGTTATTAAAAAAATATAAATTTTGATTTTAATAACTGTTGATAACCGTTAGTTTCTGTATTTTTGTTGTATTCAACTCAACTAAAATCAACCTATTATGACAATTGCAATTGGTAATGACCACGCAGGAACAGAATACAAGTTTGAAATTATAAAACATTTAGAAACTAAAGGACATTTAGTATTAAATTTTGGAACAGATACAAATAATTCTATGGATTATCCAGACGCTATTCATCCAACAGCAAATGCTGTAGAAAAAGGTAAAGCTGTTTTAGGTATTATTTTATGTGGAAGTGGGAACGGTGCACAAATGACTGCAAATAAACACCAAGGTATACGAGCTGCACTTTGTTGGAATAATGAATTAGTTGCGCTTACAAGACAACACAACAATGCAAACATTCTTACAATTCCTGCACGTTTTGTTTCTTTACAACAAGCTATTGGTTTTGTAGATATTTTTCTAAACACAGCGTTTGAAGGAGGAAGACACGGAACTAGAGTTGATAAAATTTCTTGTTAATATTCTATGAATTTTATAGCAAAATATTTTTCAGAATTAAATACTACAGAATTGTATGAAATATTACAGTTAAGATCTGAAGTCTTTGTAGTAGAGCAAGATTGTGTGTATCAAGACATCGATTCTAAAGACCAAAAAACATTACATGTTATTGGATATAAAAATAATAAAATTGCAGCATATACACGTATTTTTAAACCAGGAGATTATTTTGATAACGCTAGTATCTGTCTCTTATACACATCTGACGCTGCCGACGACTCCTTACG
>CAJXTJ010000216.1 GCA_913061165.1 uncultured Polaribacter sp. | reverse complement strand
GAGATGTAGAGAGGTCTCGTGGGCTCGGAGATGTGTATAAGAGACAGCCTTTCAAGTTTACTATTTGAAAGGTTTTTATACGTAGTAAATGATTTTAAAAATAAATACGTAGTAAATACACGTGTGTATTTTTTTTTCATAATAGATTGATAAATAGCGTTTTGCTTTTAAAACATGTTTTTTAGTTGTTTTTAATATGTATTAAAAAGAGGTTTGTTTATGGTTAATCCCATAAGTTAGAAGTATATCTACTTATATATTTGTCAAATAAATAAGTATTAATACGTAGATTAAAAAACTTACTAAAAATGAAATCTCTATTTAAAAAATCAACTTACATTTTACCAGTAGCAATGTTACTATTTGCTTGTGGTGGTAAAGAAACTAAAAAAGCAACAACAATTGTTGAAACAAAAACTTCAAAAACAAAAATTTTAGAAATTGAAAAAGCTCAATTAAAATTTGGGTTTATCAAATTAACAGACATGGCTCCGTTGGCAATTGCTAAAGAAAAAGGATTCTTCGAAGATGAAGGATTATTTGTTTCGGTAGAAGCCCAATCTAACTGGAAAAATGTGTTAGATAGAGTTATTGATGGTCAATTAGATGGCTCTCATATGCTAGCAGGCCAGCCAATTGCTGCAGGAGCAGGTTTTGGTCGTCAAGCAAAATTAGTAACTCCTTTTTCTATGGATTTAAACGGAAATGGAATTACGGTTTCTAACGATGTTTGGTCTAAAATGAAACCACATGTACCAAAAGATAAAGATGGTAAACCTGTTCATCCTATTAAAGCAGAAGCTTTAAAGCCGGTAATTACTGAATACAAAAATTCTGGAAAAGCATTTAAAATGGGGATGGTTTTTCCTGTATCGACTCATAATTATGAAATTAGATATTGGTTAGCAGCAGCTGGAATTCACCCAGGAATGTATACAAAAGCAAATGTGCAAGGTCAAATTGATGCCGAGGTTTTATTATCTGTAACACCTCCGCCACAGATGCCAGCAACATTAGAAGCAGGAACTATTCATGGATATTGTGTTGGAGAACCTTGGAATCAACAAGCAGTATTTAAAGGAATTGGTGTTCCTGTAGTAACAAACTATGATATCTGGAAAAACAACCCAGAGAAAGTATTTGTAATGACACAGAAATTTATTGACGAAAACCCAAATACAGCAGTAGCAGTTACCAAAGCTTTAATTAGAGCTGGTAAATGGTTAGACAAACCAGAAAACAGAAAAGAAGCTGTAAAAATCTTATCAATGTCACAGTATGTTGGTGCGCCTGAAGCTGTTTTAGCAAATTCTATGACAGGAACTTTTGAGTTTGAAAAAGGAGACAAACGTGACATGCCAGATTTCAATGTATTCTATAAGTACAATGCTACATTTCCTTTTTATTCTGATGGTATTTGGTTTTTAACTCAGATGAGAAGATGGGGTCAAATTCCAGATGCAAAACCAGCTGCATGGTATGCAAATACAATCAAAGACATATATAGACCAGATATTTGGAAAAAAGCTGCAACTCTTTTAGTGGAAGAAGGATATATTCCATCAACAGACATCCCAACTACAGACGGTTTTAAACCAGCAACAGCAGATTTTATTGATGGTACAAAATACGATGCAAAAGATCCTTTAGGATACATCAATAGTTTCAAAATAGGAAACAAGGATAAATAATAATACCGAAAGAGATGATGAAAGCAAGTATGACATTAGGAAGAGTTTCTAGTTTTTTAGGATTAGGTTTTTTTATAACTTTAAAGGATTTATTTACAGGTAAGCTAGAAAAAGAAGATTTTAAAAATTTCTTACGAAAGGGAATAGTTCCACTTGCATCTATTTTATTATTTATTGGTTTATGGCATTTGGGTGCAAAATCCTTGTACAATATTGAGGCAGATTTTAAAATAGAAAAGGCACTAAAAGATCAAGGTCTAGCTTCTTCAGAGGCACTAAAAGCTTGTATCGCTTCTGGCGAATCTAGTTGTCAACCAAATACATTGCCATCTCCTGCTCAAGTTTGGGAATCATTTAAATCTTTACTAGAAGATCATAAAATTATTACTGCAGATAAAGCTGCATTTATAGAAAAAACAGCGGTTTTAAACGCTAGAAGAGTTTCTGAAGGTAAAAATGCAATTGTCTATACAGGAAGACCCTCTTTTGTAGATCAAATTTATAGAAGTTTACAAACAGTTTTTGCTGGTTTTTTACTAGCGTTATTAATTGCTGTTCCTTTAGGAATTTTTATAGGATTGAGTCCAACATTAAAAAGTTCATTCAACTGGTTCATTCAAATTTTTAAACCAGTATCTCCAGTTGTTTGGTATTTGTTAGTTTTTATGATCGTAAAAACCTTGTTGATCTGTCTCTTATACACATCTCCGAGCCCACGAGACCTCTCTACATCT
>CAJXTJ010000215.1 GCA_913061165.1 uncultured Polaribacter sp. | reverse complement strand
TCTACACGTAAGGAGTCGTCGGCAGCGTCAGATGTGTATAAGAGACAGATATATTATTGTTTAATAAGTATTCAATTTTTTTAACCGTTCATAGAGATTAAGAATTCATCATTATTTTTAGAAAATTTAATTCTATCGTTAATAAATTCCATTGCTTCTATAGGGTTCATATCTGCTAAGTATTTACGTAAAACCCACATTCTTTGTACAGTTTTAGCGTCCAGTAATAAATCATCTCTTCTAGTTGAAGATTTAATAAGATCAATTGCAGGATAAATTCTTCTATTAGAAATATTTCTATCTAATTGAAGCTCCATATTCCCTGTTCCTTTAAATTCTTCGAAGATTACTTCGTCCATTTTAGAACCAGTTTCTGTAAGGGCGGTAGCAATAATGGTTAAAGAACCACCATTTTCTATATTTCTTGCAGCACCAAAGAAACGTTTTGGTTTGTGTAATGCATTTGCATCAATACCACCAGAAAGTATTTTACCAGATGCAGGTGCAACGGTATTATAAGCTCTTGCTAAACGTGTAATAGAATCTAATAAGATAACAACATCATGGCCACATTCTACCAAACGCTTTGCTTTTTCTAAAACAATGTTTGCTACTTTAACATGCTTATCTGCTGGTTCATCAAAAGTAGATGCAACCACTTCTCCACGAACGTTACGTTTCATATCTGTAACTTCTTCAGGACGCTCATCTATCAATAAAACAATTTGATATACCTCTGGGTGATTTGCCGCAATAGCATTTGCTACATCCTTTAATAACATGGTTTTACCAGTTTTAGGTTGCGCTACAATCATACCACGTTGTCCTTTTCCTAGAGGAGAAAACAAATCGATAATTCTTGTAGATAATGAACTACCTTTTTCTGCTAAATTGAATTTTTCTTGTGGGAATAATGGTGTTAAGTGCTCAAAAGACACTCTATCTCTAACAATGTTAGGATTTAAACCATTAATTTTTGACACTCTAATTAAAGGAAAGTACTTTTCACCCTCTTTTGGTGGACGAACATTTCCTAATACGGTGTCACCAGTTTTTAAACCAAATAATTTAATCTGAGATTGAGAAACGTAAATATCATCTGGAGACGATAAATAGTTGTAATCTGAAGAGCGCAAGAAACCATAGCCATCAGGCATCATTTCTAATACACCTTCGCTCTCTATAATACCATCAAACTCAAAATCTGGATCTTTATACCTGTTTGTAGACTTATTACCATTACTTCTACTATTGTTGGCTTTGTCTCTATTTTGGTTGTTATTTTTATTTTTATTGCTTTGTGGTGGGTTGTTCCTATTTTGTTGTGGTTTGTTAGGTTGATTAGCAGGTTTTTGTTCTTGCTTTTCTTCCTTTGACTTAGAAACTACTTCATTCTTCTGCTCATTAACTGGAACATCCTTTTTTACAAGAGGTTTTCTTGGTCTTGGATTAGGTTTTGGTCTTTCAGTTACGATGGGCTCAACTTTTGATATTTCAGCTGTAGGTTCCTCAATAGTTTGAGGTTTTTCTGCATCTACCGGTCTTGCAATCGCTTGAGCATTTTTAATAACACGTTTTCTTTTTGGCTTTTCTATTTTTACAGACTCCTCTTTTTTAGGAGCTACCAATGTTTTTTCTGCTTTAGAAGGATCTGCAGCTTGCGTGTCTAAGATTTGATATACTAAGTCTAGTTTTTTTAATTGGCTTATTTTAGCAACGCCAATAGATTTGGCTACAACTTGCAGCTCGGCAAGAGTTTTTGCCTTCAGTTCCGATATTTCGAACATTATAAAATTATTAAGTTAAATATGAATCTTAGTTTTGTAAGATTTCTATGTTTTTTTTTGAATGTGGCAATTAAGTATAGTTCTACAAAAAAGCTTTTATGTAATTATTGAGAAACAAATATATACATTTTTTTTTAGTTAAGGATTTTCTTTTTAAAAAAGAATGTTCTACTTTTGTTCTATTAGAAATAGCAAATGATTCAAAGAATTCAAACAGTATATTTATTATTGACTTCTATAGTTTCTGTGGGTATAATTTTTGTTTTTAATCTGTGGAAATCTACTGATAAAAGTATTTTTGCTTTAGATTTGTTAAACAGTGATACCAGCTTATTAAAAGCGATTCCTGTTTTATTTTTAATATCGGCAACGCTAGCCTTTGTAGCAATTTTTCTATTTAAAAACAGAAAACTACAATTTGTTATCGGCCGATTAACAATTTTGATAAACCTTATTTTATTAGGATTATTGATGTATGTATCTCTAACTTTACCTGGAGAAGCTGCGGTTTCGGAGAAAGGTATTGGGATGTTTGTACCAATTTTAGCGGTTTTGCTTCTTGTTTTGGCAAATAAAGCTATTAAAAAGGATGAAGATCTTGTAAAATCTGCAGATAGATTGCGATAATACTAACATCTTAGTATATTTAGTGCGAAAAAAAACCGAGATTTATCTCGGTTTTTTATCTGTCTCTTATACACATCTCCGAGCCCACG
>CAJXTJ010000214.1 GCA_913061165.1 uncultured Polaribacter sp. | reverse complement strand
TCTACACGTAAGGAGTCGTCGGCAGCGTCAGATGTGTATAAGAGACAGATTTGATTATCAATATTTTTAATGAATCTATTTAAAGTATTACTTTGGATTAAAACTTCCTGTATTTTTTGAGTAAATTTTTCTGAATCTAGCAGTTTTTTGATTGATTTTTGATCTAAAATTGATGCGTTTTCAACTTCATAATAATCAATATCACCTTGTAAGAAATTTAAAAATAAGGCTTCGTTTTCGGCTTTTTTTTCTAGCACTTTAAAAGTGTTTTGATGATAATTTTTTGATATAGTTATTGTGTTTAAATCGTCCATATTATCTTCTCAATTTTATTCGAGTTTAAAATAATTATAAGCTAGTTCAATCGTTTCAATTGCTATATTATTTTCTTCTGTTTCTTGGTTTTTTAGTGTCCATTTTATAGGGTATGCGTGTATAATATTCCAAGCTAAAATGGATTCTTTTTTACTGTTTACTAACCTAACTTTTATATCGGTTGGAGAAAATTGATAGTGGTCAATTGCTTTTTTACACCAATCAATCGCCTTTGAATCTTTTAAAATTCCGCTTTTTAAAATCAGGTTTGGAAATCGTGTTCTAGATGGAAAAGAATGTCTAAACTTGATTTCACCATTTCTTAAAATTTCTTCAGTATTAATATCAACTGTAAGCCCTAAAACGGATTTAAATTGAGCGCTTATTTCAGATTGCTCGTTATCGAAAAAGTTCACATTAAGTGAAAACTCCTCAAAAGGTTCTGCTTTACCCATAATTTTTTCAATTTTGAGAGTATCATACCGAGGAGTGGTTAATAAATTTAGATCTAATTCACATTGTGTTTACAAGAAGGTTGTTTTTAACAATCATCCTTGAGAGAGGAGGTGTGGGAGGTTATTTATCTGCTTTTATAGATTTATTCTATAACTCTAATGTTGGTTGTTGGTGTTTTTTTTGTTAGCAGTTTGTATAAATCTATTACATAACGGACTTTTATAACATAAAATTGTTTTTAAAACCTATTATATGTAACAAATTTAAGCAATAAGTATTTAATTTACAGTAGGTAAATGCCTAAACATGCATAGGAAAAACCCTTTTTTAAACTAGTTTTTTTCCTGTTTTAAAAAGGTGTTATGCAAATAGCGAGGGAATTTTCATACATTGCTAATAACTAACCAAATTTTTATAAAAAGATGACTAAACCAGCAAAATGTATTGGCGTAGACCTAGCTCGTGATTTACAAGATAATTGGGTAAACACTAGAGCTAGAGATATTGAACGCGCACAAGGTGCTAAAGACACACGTGAGTTTACTTTTAATATTGACGAATTGCAAGAGTATATTGAGTATGTAAAGTCTGAGGCAAAAAAACAGGACATCAAAACTCCAGGATTACGATTGTATTTTGCAGCGTATAATAGTTCAGAATCGAAAAAAGCAACTGTTTTTCTTTGCCCAACAGAAAGTGACTCTAAAAAGGCAAACAATATTTATACAATTGATCCTTTTAACAGAAGTACTGGGGGCTGGCCGCCAAAAAGTTACTAAACTTACATTGCGTTGAAAGATTTTCTAATTCATACTATTCCAATTACGGTTTTATTGTTGTGTACAGCTTTTATTGGGCTGTATTATATTCACACCAATAAAAACGTAAAAAAAGCAACAGAATATTTTGTTTACTTTTTATGCTTAACAGCCTTTGTTGATATTTTAGGAGCTTATGCGCCTATAGCTTACTTTACCGATTATGAATATTTTTCCTTTGTAAAAGGAACTGTATTTGAAGATAATTACTGGTTATTCAATGGATATACTATTGTTAGTTATTTTATGTATATAAGCTATTTTAAATGGCATTTAGAAAGCGCACAACAAAAAAAACTTATAACGGTTCTCTTAGTATTATTTATAGTGGGGCAAATAATTGATTTTTCAATTTCAGGGACCTATTTTGAAAGTTATTCATCGTACGGGGATATTGCAGGAACCATTCTGGTTTTACTTTCCATAAGCTTTTATTATTATCAGTTATTAACTAGCGATGAGATTTTAAAGTTCAATACTTCCTTGCCTTTTTATATTTCAATGGGTGCAATTTTATTGCATTTGGTGTTAACGCCAATATTTATATACAGTAGTTATTTTGATGCAGGAAGTCCTGATTTTGTAGAATTGTATAAAAGAATCCTTTTGTTTACAAACCTATTGGTATATTTACTTTATAGTATTGGGTTTTTAATATGTCTAAGGAAGAAAGGCTCCTCATAATTTATGTTATTGTTATTCTAACATTTACTGTTGGAATATTCATCTTGTTCTTTATAATTTTTCAGCGCCGTAAAAACAAACTTCTACTAAAGCAGGCGGAACAAAAAAATCAATTTGAAAAGGAAATCTCTAATTCAAAAATTGAGATTCAGGAACAGACTTTTAAAAATATTGCTTGGGAATTGCACGATAACATCTGTCTCTTATACACATCTGACGCTGCCGACGACTCCTTACGT
>CAJXTJ010000213.1 GCA_913061165.1 uncultured Polaribacter sp. | reverse complement strand
CAGCGTCAGATGTGTATAAGAGACAGCTTTATACCATCATATAAGAACCTTACAAAACACAATTAAATAACCCATAATCAACTTTGGGAGAAGATTTAAAATTATTACTCGAAGAAATTTAGTAATTATTTTAAATTTTCTGAATGTAGTTAACTAGATTTACGTCTTTATCTAAATTAATTTTTTTACGCAAACGATATCTACTTTGTTCTACACTTGTTATGGCAACATTCATTAATGAAGCAATCTCTTTTGTAGAAAGGTTTAGTTTTAAATACGCACTTAGTTTAATTTCATTGGAAGATAATTCTGGATGTTTTTCTTGTAAGTTTTGAAAAAACTTAGCGTGTGTATTTGTAAAATGAAGTTGAAAGGTTAACCAATCTTCTTTATCTAAGAGGTGATTGTTTATTTTTTTAATTACCTTTTTTACAGGAAAATGTAAAGAACTATTTACTAATTCTTTATCAATTTTTTTTATATCAATAACCAAATCGGCTAACAATTCATTTTTCTTGATATTATTTAAAGTAGAAGAGGCCAATGCAGCATTTTTCTTTTTAATTTCTAGATTTAAGTTTTCTTCTTTTAAAAGCAATAACTCTTTATCTATTCCTAATTTATCTAGCTCAAATTTTGCTTTTTGACGCTCTCTTTTTTGGTTCTCTAAAAGCTTTAACCTTTTCACATATTTCTCGTTTTTACGTTGTAAAAAACTTCGATAGCTAATAAAAATAAACAAGAAAGATAAAATATAAATTATTTTTGCAGTATTACTTATATACCACGGATACAATATATGAAAAGGGATTTCTATATTTTGGGACATACTATCCTCTTTTGATACTCTTAATTGTAAAACATAATCTCCAGCGGTTAATCCTGGAAAGTTAATTTCAGAATCATAAATCCAAGGAGACCAAAAATCTTCTAACCCTTTTAATTTATATTGAAATTGTTTAGAGGTACTTAGAGGTACATTAGGTAACGCAATTTTTATTTTTAAGTAATTGTGACTATTAGGTATTTTCAACTCACTTTTACTAGTAATAGGTCCAATAATAGTATCTGTGGCACTTATAAATTTTAATGATTTAAGTGTTAAAGAAGACTTCACTGGTTTCTTTATTTTTGAATTAAATTCATGAAAAATAATACCATTATCTATTCCTATCGCAAAACTGTTCTTATTTATTTTTTTAAACTTATTAAAATCATTTAAGTGCTTACTCCAAAAAGTATAAAAAGGTTCTTTAGTATTTTTAAAAAGATTACCACTTCTTATAAGGTATCCAAATAAATTGGGAGTAGCATACCAAAAAATATTATCATCTTGATGAATATAATTGATATTGTTTAACCCTTTAAAAATCTCGGAAGGATACTTTGCTTTAATGAATGAATTCTCTAAAGTATCGAAATAAAAGAATCCTTTTGGATTGTAAAAAACCAAGCTTCCATCGATTTTACAAAAATATGCATACGTTTCTACATTAGGGGTTTTTACACCGTAAAACTCTATTTCTTTCAGATTAAGACCATCTAATGATAATTTTAATCTATAATATCCTTTTGATGGATGTGCAACCCATAAATGTCCATATTGATCAAATTCTATAAAACGAGAGGATTCACCAAACGCATCAAACTTTTTAAGAAACTTCCATTGGTTATCTGTTTTTTGAAAAACAGCGATTCCTGAATAAAATCCAACATATAAAATATTACTTATTTTTGGATGTTTTTTAAAGACCCAACCACCACCTTCTAAGTGAATTGTTTTTAAAAAGTTGTTTTCCATAACAGAAACCCCTTTATGACCGCCTACCAAAATTTGGCCATCAATTTCATCAATGTGCCAGATTTGTTGTGTATTATTATTAATTAATTTAGGTTCAGAAAGTGGTTTATTTATATTTTTAGTAAATAGCCCTTGATTGGTACCCAAATATAAAAGCGAATCTTTTAATAAACTTGTGTAAACAGTACCAAAATTACTTTTTGTATCTAATAAATATTTTGTCCTACTATTTACCTCTACGTAACTAATTCCAGATTCTGTACCCACCCATACATTATTATTGCTATCTTTAAAAACAGTACGAATCGCGTTATTTTCTAATCCATTACTTTTATTAAAATGAGCAATTTTCTCTCCCTTATTTGAAATAATATAAAATCCGTTTCTTAAAGTACCTGCAATAAATTTATCTTTAGTATATGCTTCTACATCAGTAATTATAAATTTCTCAATTTCACGGTTAACTTCCCAATCCTTTTTAACTAAAACTCCATCTTTAGAAGTCCAAAACCCTTTATTTTTTGTCACAATTAAAAGACTCTCATTCTTTTCTTCAAAAACACCAATAACCTCAATATCTACTGTTTCCGTTCCTTTAACTATTTTTTTTTCAAAATTAATTAATTCAAATAATCCAATAGAAACATCTTGCACAAATGCTCTTTTATTTGAAAGGTAAAGACCACTAAATCCCTTAAAAGCTTGTATACTAGTCAATTTTTCATTTGACGGGTTGTATATATACTGTCTCTTATACACATCTCCGAGCCCACGAGACCTCTCTACATCTCGT
>CAJXTJ010000212.1 GCA_913061165.1 uncultured Polaribacter sp. | reverse complement strand
CGGCAGCGTCAGATGTGTATAAGAGACAGGCTCTAGGATTATAATTTTACTATTATTTGTTACATTATTATCATTTGTTATTTATCATTTTCTTTTAAAAGGAACTAAATCTAAATCATTAGTAGTTGTTGGTGTAATAATTTTATTAACAGGCTTATTTTTTTTTAAAAGTAGCTTTATTTTAAATAGATTTTATGAGATTAAAAATGAGATCAATAAACCAGTAGTAGGTAACTATTATAATTCGACAAATACAAGAATTGCAATTTATAAATGCGATGTTTTTTTAACAAGAGAATCACCTTTTTGGGGTTATGGTAATGATTTGCAAAAAGAATTAAACAAATGCTTTGCAGAGAATAATGATAGTGATTTTTATAAAATTAATGTGTTTAATACGCATAATTATTATTATCACTTAATACTTTATGGAGGAATTTTATTTCTTTTAATATTTCTTTTTTACTTTTATTCAGTTTTTAAAAATATTAAATACAGTTTATTGGGTATTTTTCTTTTTTTTCAGTTTTTATCTATAAATCTTACAGAAAATTACCTTTCTAGGCATTATGGGCTAGTTTTATTTTGTTATTTTACATCTTTATTTATATTTTTTAAAAAAGAGAGAATTAATGCAAGAGTTAAATAGATTTAAATTACCAAAAAAATTTAGGGGTAGAAATGCTCTTGTTGTTCAGCTTTGGTGGATAATCGAAGGAACACTTTTTAGAATGTCTCCTCAGTTTATGTATGGGTTTAGAAGGCTTTTATTACGCCTTTTTGGAGCCAAAATTGGTAAAAAGGTAATTATAAGGCCAACAGTAAGGACTACCTATCCATGGAAAGTATCTATTGGAGACTATTCTATGGTTGGAGATGATGTTGTTCTATATTCATTGGGTGAGATTGAAATAGGTAAACATGTTGTTATTTCTCAAAAATCTTATTTATGCACGGGTTCCCATGATTATTTACAAATTGATTTTCCTATTTTTGCAGAAAAGATTAAAATTGAAGATGAATGTTGGTTGGCGACAGATGTTTTTGTTGCGCCAGGAATTACCATTGGAAAAGGTACTGTTGTTGGCTCTAGAAGTAGTGTTTATAAAGATTTGCCTGCAAACAAAGTTTGCATCGGGAACCCCGCTAAAATTATAAGAGAACGATTAAGTGAAAAATAATAAAAATATATTAATAATATCCCCTTTTTTTTACCCTGAACCAATTTCTACAGGGAAATTTAATACTGATTTTTCCGTTGCTTTAAAAGATGATGGTCATAATGTAACGGTGTTATGTTATCATCCCTTTTATCCAAACTGGAAAATAGAAGAAAGCCAAGAAGAATTAAACGGTATTAAAATAATTCGTGGAGGAAAGTATTTAGCTTTTTCAAAAAAAACGATTATAAGAAGAATTATTTTAGAGATCAGTTTTACATTCTTTATTTTGAGAAAAATAAGAAAACAGCAAAAAAATAAAGATATTATAATCCCTGTTTTTCCACCAAGTTTTGCTTTTTATTTCATCTTACCATTCTTGAATAAAAAAATTAAAAAGGTGGGAATGGTGCACGATTTACAGGAGGTTTACGCTATTGATAAAAGAGGGTTTATAAATAAAATTGTTCTTTTTCTTATACATAAAATAGAAAGAAAATGTTATCAAAGTTGCACTAAATTAGTTTTCCTATCTAAGGAAATGAAGGAGAAAGCAAAAGAGTTATATGCTTTACAAGAAATTAAATTAGAGGTTCAATATCCGTTTATCACCATAAAAGATAAGTGTACAAATGATTTAGAGCACCTTTTTGAGAAAGATAAGAAACATGTTGTATACTCTGGTGCTTTAGGGGAAAAACAAAATCCAATTCAGCTATTAAATTTTTTTTCCGAAGCATCTAAAAAAATAGATAATACGATGTTTCATTTTTTTTCTGAAGGGGAAACAATTAAAGAGCTCAAAAGGTTAAATAAAAGTAAAAAAATTCTTTTTCATAACCTCGTAAATATAGAAAATTTAGAAGAGTTGTATCGCAAAAGCACAATACAAATTATACCTCAAAAAGAAAACACATCTAAAGGATCTTTACCCTCTAAAATGCCAAATTTATTAGCCTCAGGATGCAAGGTTTTTGTGATCACAGATGCCAACAGTGAAATAGAAAAGTTATTTATTAAAAATAATTTAACTTTAGTTGTTACGAATTGGGATACCGATATTTTAGTTGAAAAATTAGTTTTTTTAATAAACAAGCAAATCGATCAACAGCACCAAAAAGCAATTGCAAAAAAAATATTTACATTGGATGAAATGATTTTGAAAGTTTTACGTTAATACAATACATTTATAACGAAAAATAAATTAAAATTTGAAAAAAAGATATTCTCATTTCATTAAGCCTATACAAATTGTAATAGATTTATTTATAATAAATATTATTACTTACTTTGTGTACGATAAAGAATATTTAAATATTTTCTTTTTATCATATATTTCGGGTTTTTGGTTAATTACATCTTATTTTTTCGGTTTTTATGAAGTATACAGATACTGTCTCTTATACACATCTGACGCTGCCGACGACTCCTTACGTGTAG
>CAJXTJ010000211.1 GCA_913061165.1 uncultured Polaribacter sp. | reverse complement strand
CACGTAAGGAGTCGTCGGCAGCGTCAGATGTGTATAAGAGACAGATACCTATGTGTCTTAGTTTTAATCTTTAATATTTATGGATCACATAGTCAAACAATATCCGATTACATTGTGGGTTTATCCACTCCTCAATCATTAGAATTAAATGGAACAGATTTATACTTTTCAGAATTTAATGGAAATGTTTATACTGTAGATATTACAAAGAACAACCCTGTTCCAAGCTTGTTAGCTAGCGGCATAACTTCTCCAACTGGTCTTGAAATCTATGGAACAGAATTATTTATAGGAGATTATGGCTCAGGAACATCTCCTTCCAATGGTAAAATATTCAAAATGGACTTATCAGCTACAAATCCTAGTTTAGTTGAAATAGTATCAGGAATTGCAAATCCATCTACTTTATTAGCTCATCAAGATTTTTTGTATTATTCAGAAGTTAATAATGGATCAATATCTAAAATAAACTTGTCATTATCAAACCCAATTCCAGCGCCAGTTGTCACAACAACAAATGGACATAGAATTTATGGACTAGAGATAGTTGGAAATGAATTATATTATATTCAGGCTAATTCAGATAATGATTACACTATATATAAGATTAATATTACTAATTCTTCACCAACTCCGGTTTTTGTAATGAATTATAATTATGGGTTTACTGGACCACATAGATTAAGAAAAATAGGCAATTATATGTATGTGTCTGACATTATAGCTGATAAAGTATTTAGATTTAACTTGACTGATAATGACCCTTCATTGGAGTTAATTATTTCAAATATTGATGGTGCTAGTGATTGTATGCCTTATTTAGATGATCTCTATATCGTTGAATCCGCAGCAAATAAAATATCAAAATTAAGTAACTATAATTTAGGCGTAGATAAATATCTCTTAAGCGACTCAATCAAACTTTATCCTAATCCATCAAATAATCACATTATAGTTTCGAATATAAAGGAACCTTTTGAATTCAAAATATTTAATCCACTAGCTCAACTTATCTTTCAAGGTAAATCAGAACCAAACCAGAAAATTAATATTAGTAGACTCAAGCAAGGAGCATATTATTTAGTTTTAAAAAACGGCTATACAAAGAAGTTTATTAAAAATTAGCATTTATTAAAAAGCACTTTAAATTAAACTTATTTTTTTAATGTAATACTTTGTTTAAATACTGCTCACTTTATATAAAAAATAGCTAATAAAATATTTCCAAGCGGCTCTATAGGCAATTTAGCATTCATCAAAACTGAAACCATTGAACTTCGGTATTGAATTCTATTAACGGGCTGACTATAGTTTCTATTTTAGTGCTTATGTATGCCAAGTGTTTTGTCAAATTTGAAACGACTCAATACAAAACGCTACAAGTTGATTAACAAGCAAGTCATTAACCTTGTGATTCATTTATTTATTTCTTAAAGCATATAATGATATGCCGTAAAATTATTGGAATTTTTTTCTCATATTCTGATTAGTCTTTCAATCTTAATACTCGTAATATTATCTTTTAGGGATTAATTCACAAATCAATATTTATATGTATCTTTAACGCACCCAAATACTTATCTATCTACTGCAACAATTATGGTATCCCGTAAATCGGTTCGGGTGTTATACCGTTTCCTTTTAAGCGATGTATTGAGCTTATCGAAATATTGTTGGTTTTGAAATTTTACTGTATTTTATTTTTTATGTGTGTCTTCGGAAGTGCTTATGCACAGCGACCGCTCCCTGAGGAATGTTTTTTAAAGAAAACAAATAAAGCTTGGATTAAAGAGTTCAAAAAAGCTGAAACTACCGAATTTCAGTTAGAGCTCATTAAAGAAAAGCTATTTTCTGACGCCATATATTTAGACAATGAAAAAAAGATTACTCCAAAAGAAGATCGATGTGGCTGCCCCATCCGGTTTGGCATTATCATTCAAGGTAAAAAATGGTTGGTGCTAGATCTTAACGAAAACCCAGAGTTAGAAGATTTATTTCCAGACATAACTGCTGAAACCATTGACCGCATTAAACTAAGCGAATTTGAAGAAAACAAACTAAACCGATACGCCGTTGACAACTGTTCCGGCGTCACATTATACACTAGCAGTAAAGACCTAAAACGAAGGATACGAAAGTTGGATATAGAATAAGAAGTTATTTCAGTTTACATAAATCAATTACCGATTTCGTCGCCTTTTTGAACCTCCAGCTGATTTATTCTTTCGGGAATTATTACGTTGCGAACGGTGATTCGCTTTGTTACTAGCCTTTTTATCCAATACTTCTTTTAAAGTTTCAGTAACCTCAAAACCAGGTATTACTTCACTCTGCAGGCGTTCGCCTAAAAGTTTTTCAATGTCACGAACGTATTCGTTTTCATCTACACTCACAATAGAAATAGCCTCTCCAGAAGCTCCTGCCCTACCGGTACGTCCAATACGGTGTACATAATCTTCAGGAACGTTGGGCAGTTCATAGTTAATAACGTGCGGTAATAGTGGAATATCAAGTCCACGAGCAGCGATATCCGTCGCTACCAATACGCGAGCTGTCTCTTATACACATCTCCGAGCCCACGAGACCTCTCTACATCTCGT
>CAJXTJ010000210.1 GCA_913061165.1 uncultured Polaribacter sp. | reverse complement strand
GAGATGTAGAGAGGTCTCGTGGGCTCGGAGATGTGTATAAGAGACAGGTTATAAAACTGGTAATGCCAGAACTATTGTTGCTGGTAATAAAAATATAATGTATGTAGGTTCTGCAAATGGATTGTTTGAAATTAATAAGGCCACAAAAAACTTAAAAAAAATAAAAAGCCCAGGCTTCAAAAACCTTGACCAGATTTACTCATTATTTTTTGACAAACAAAATAATTGTCTTTGGATTGGAAATACGCAAGGGCTCTTAAAATATGATTTTTCTACCAATGATACAACACTCCTAAACAAAGAACTAAATTTTGAATCAGGCACGGTTTTTTCCATTCAAAAAGATGCAAACCAAAATTTGTGGTTAGGAAGCTATTCAGGATTATGGAAATTAAATACAAAAAAAGCTATTATTAGTAAGTACGATACTAGAGATGGCTTAACGATTGAGACTTTTGGCATTGGGGCTTCTACAAAATCTAATGACGGGCGTATAGCTTTTGGCGGGCCAAAAGGTGCTGCGCTATTTAATCCATTAAATCTGCCAAAAGAAAAAGAAGATTTTAAGATTTATGTTTCTGATTTTAAAGTGAATGGTGTTGTGCCTGATAGCACAATCCTTAAAAAAAACATAAATTTCCTTGAAAAGGTTGAACTTAATTATAACCAGAATTCACTAAGTTTTGATTTTGAGACTCCCAGTCTTTATAGATCAAAAAAACAGACATTTTCTTGGCAGTTAAAAGGCTATGATGAACACCCTATTATATCAAAAAATAGTAGGATGGCTATTTATTCAAAAATACCCCCAGGCACTTATTCTTTAGAAGCTAAAGTCACCAATGTAAATGGAGTATCTTCTCTAGAAACGTACACTGTTGATATCATTATTAAAAACCCATTTTGGCTAAGTTATTGGGCTTTTTTAGGATATACTATACTGGGATTTGTACTATTATATTTATTTCTTCAACTAAAACAATCAAGAACTCAGAAAAAAAATAACGAAAATAAAATAAAATTTTTCACCGAAGTTGCCCATGATATTAGGACACCAGTTACATTAATTCAACTCTTGGTTTCTCAACTTTCTTCTGAAGAAAATAAATTTCAAAATAGCTTTGATTTAATTCATCGAAACACTCAAAATTTAAACGAATATGTCACACAGCTTTTGGATTTCCAAAAAGCAGATCGTGGGATGCTTAAATTATCCGTAAGTAAAGTAGATTTAAAGAAGATTTTGCATAGAATTGTTGCTGAGGTAGAGCCATTACTCAAACAAAAATCTATAGATATTTCCATAGCCGTGCCAAAGACCTACCTATGGTTTGATGAGAATAAAATGTCTAGAATTTTTTATAATTTAATTTCAAATGCTATTAAATATAGTGAAGAAGGTGGGCATATTGAGATAAATGCTTCAGCAAATAACAAAACTATTAAAATAGATTTTATTGATTATGGTTTTGGGGTTCCCGAGAAAGAGAAAAAATTAATTTTTTCAAGATTTACAAGAGGAACTAACATTAACAATAAAGGAATTTCCGGTTCTGGCATTGGTTTAATGATTTCAAAAAAAATAGTTGAATTACACGGTGGGAAAATTGAATTAAAAAGTAAGGAAAATTTGGGTGCTACGTTTTCTGTGATTTTACAAAAAGGAAGTGAACATTATAACGAAAAAGATATATTAATTAAAGATAAAGACACAAATAAATCTGAGTTTATTGAAGATGATATTAACTCAAAGATACGCATACTACTTGTTGATGATAATGAAGATTTAAGAGTAACTATTAAAAAGGAATTAGAAAAGAAATACACCGTTATAGATGCACCTAATGGTAAGGAGGCACTTTTAATAGCAGTAGCAAAAAATCCAGATTTAATCATAACAGATGTTATGATGCCTGTAATGGGTGGCAAGGAATTATGTAATATCATAAAAACAAATTTTCAGACGAGTCATATCCCTGTTATTATGATCACAGCTTTAAGTGAAGTTGATGATAAAGTGGAAGGATTAGAAATTGGAGCAGATGCCTATGTTGAAAAGCCTTTTAATATGAAAATATTGATGGCAACAGTTAACAACCTTATCAAGTCTAGGCAAAGGCTAAATCAAATTTTTAACTCAAATTCAGACGGCAAAGTAAAAATCAAATCAGCTGATGATAATTTCTTATCTGAGGTGGTTCAAATAATTAAAGAAAACATTACAAATAGTGAATTTTCAATTGATTTAATATCTGAGAAAACTGGGCTCAGCAGGTCAAGTTTATTTCGAAAATTAAAAGGATTGACAAATATGTCGCCTGTAGATTTAGTGATTAGAATTAAATTAAATCATGCAGCAGAATTACTTAAGAATAAGGCAGATATGAGAATGAGTGATGTGGCTTATGAATCAGGTTTTAACGACCCAAGATATTTTAGTACGTTATTCAAAAAGACCTTTGGCAAAACACCAAAAGAATATAGTATAGAGAATTAAAAAATTAAGCGGTTTTTCTTGAAGTTTATAGATACTAACTAATCAAAAATAGAAATGGCCTGTATCTTCTTTCTAGTTACCAAATATTAAACACTAATGGATCTGTCTCTTATACACATCTCCGAGCCCACGAGACCTCTCTACATCTC
>CAJXTJ010000209.1 GCA_913061165.1 uncultured Polaribacter sp. | reverse complement strand
AATTATTAAGTCAGGGATATTCTAAAGGAAATGGCGTTTTTGAAACACCACCTTGGATGAAAATTTTAACGCGTGATACTGAAGATGCGCTATCTATAAATGCTTCAGGAAAAAACGGAGGAATAAATGTAATTGATTTAGCAAACTATAACTCTTGTTCTTTTATTGCGACCCAAGACTTAGGAAAGGTGCACGAAAACGGAACGTTTGAAATCATTGGGCGTTTTGATAATTCTGATATTAGAGGTTGCAATTTGATGGTTTTGTAAGTCTTTTTAGTTTTCATCGACCAAATGAAAAAAAACCATGGCAATGAAAACTTTTACAACAATATTACTGATCGCAATTTCTACAACCTTTATTGCACAAGAATACAATCTAAAGAAAGGGTATGTTGCAGAAGGCTATGATGTGGTCTCTTATTTTAGTAATACAGCCGAAAAAGGAGCTAAAGAATTTACTACTACATACAATAAAGTGAAATTTAAATTCTCTTCTAAGAAAAATTTAGACACTTTTAAAAAAGCTCCTAAAAAATACATTCCTGCTTATGGCGGGTTTTGTGCCTATGCACTTGGTACAAAAGCAGAAAGGGTTTCTATAGATCCTGAAACCTTTGAAATTAGAGCTGGTAAATTATACCTGTTTTACAATGCTTGGGGTACAAATACTTTTAAAATGTGGCAAGAAGAAGGTGCTGAACAATTGAAAGAAAAAGCAGATAAAAACTGGATAAAAATTAAGAAAGAAAAGTAAACGAAAGTGAAGTTTTCTAAATGAAACACAAAAAAAGAGCTGCATAGATTGCGCTCTTTTTTATGTTATTTAAAGTTAAGATTATGCTACAACGAGCAAATAGTACGTTTTTTTACCACGTTGTAACAACACGTATTTATTGGCAATTAAATCTTCTTTAGTAATTGTAAAGTCTTCTTTTATTTTCTCTTTATTTACAGAAATTGCATTTTCTTTTAAAGCTCTTCTCGCGTCTCCGTTAGAGGCTAAAAAATTTGTTTTAGCAGCCAATGCAGCAATCATGTCTAAACCTTCTGCTAGCTCTGAAATAGCTACGGTAGCTTGGGGCACGCCGTCAAAAACGTCTAAAAACGTCTGTTCATCTAAAGACTTTAAATCTGAAGCTGTAGACTTTCCGAATAAAATAGTAGAAGCTTTAATAGCATTGTCATACGCTTCTTTTCCGTGGACCAATAAGGTAACTTCGGCACCAATTTTCTTTTGTAATACACGCGCATGCGGTGCTTCTTTATGTTCAGTAATTAATGCGTCTATTGTTTCTTTGTCTAAAAAAGTAAAAATTCTAATATAATTCTCTGCATCTTCATCAGAAGCATTCAACCAATATTGGTAAAATTTATAAGGCGATGTCCTCTTTCCGTCTAACCAAACGTTTCCTCCTTCAGATTTCCCGAACTTTGTACCATCAGATTTTGTAATTAAGGGACAGGTAATTGCATAGCCTTTTCCGCCACCAATTCTTCTAATTAATTCTGTTCCCGTAGTAATGTTTCCCCATTGATCCGAACCTCCCATTTGAATAGAAGCGTTGTTGTTTTTGTATAAATGCAAGAAATCATACCCTTGCACTAACTGGTAGGTAAATTCTGTAAAAGACATTCCGTCTTTAGATTCAGAACTAATTCTGTTTTTTACAGAATCTTTTGCCATCATGTAATTTACCGTAATATGTTTCCCAACATCACGTATAAACTCTAAGAAAGAAAAATCTTTCATCCAATCGTAATTATTCACCAAAACTGCAGCATTTTCTTCGTTGGAAGTAAAATCTAAAAAGTGACTTAACTGGTTTTTTATAGCTTCTTGATTGTAACGCAATGTTTTTTCATCTAGCAAGTTGCGTTCTGCAGATTTCCCAGAAGGATCACCAATCATACCTGTAGCACCACCAACTAAAGCAATGGGTTTGTGGCCACATCTTTGAAAATGTGCTAACAGCATAATGGGTACTAAATTACCAATATGTAAAGAATCTGAGGTAGGATCAAACCCAACATAAGCACTTCTCATGCTTTCTAATAAGTGTTCTTCTGTTGTTGGCATGCTGTCGTGCAACATTCCTCTCCATTCTAATTCTTTAATAAAATTTTTCATTGTATACCGTTTATCCGTTCGCAAATATACCTTTATCGTGCAAAATATACTAAATTCGTAGTATGATTTTAGTTACGGGAGGAACAGGTTTGGTTGGCGCGCATTTATTGTATCATTTGCTAAAAGAGAAGGAGACAATTCGAGCTATTTATCGTTCTGAAGAAAAAATAAAAGCAGTAGAAAAAGTATTTTCTTATTATACGGATGATGCTTCACTGATTTCAAAAATAGAGTGGTTTAAGGCAGATATAACAGATATTCCCGCCATGATTCCGGCGTTTGTTGGAGTTGAAAAGGTGTATCATTGTGCCGCTTTTATTTCTTTTAATCCGAAAGATTACAAAGAAATGCGCAAGGTAAACATTCACGGAACGGCAATTATTGTAAACCTTTCTATTGATGCAAAAATAAAAAAATTGTGTTTTGTAGGTTCTATTGCAGCTGTTGGAGATGCTTTAAACGGAGACTTAATTACAGAAGAAAACGAATGGAATAAAGAATTAGATAACAGTGGGTATTCGATTACAAAG
>CAJXTJ010000208.1 GCA_913061165.1 uncultured Polaribacter sp. | reverse complement strand
TCTACACGTAAGGAGTCGTCGGCAGCGTCAGATGTGTATAAGAGACAGATTCAAGTTAGTAAACATAGATGAATTATTAAACACATACTATTTTCTAGCTTTTGGAATTATTTCCTATTTAATATGTTATTTTACTGTTTTTAGAGAGGATAAATATTTAGAATATTTTGAAACCTTTAAATACTGGAACATTAGAGAAAAAAGAGCGACTGTTTACTTCAGTGTTTGTTTTATAATAATAACTATATGTTTATTCTTTGGAAGTCTAATTTTATTTTAAATCTTTTAATATTTCTTGTAAATGGAAATCACCATCAAAAAATTTGAAGAGCTATCTATTTATGAATTACACGATATTTTACAGCTCCGCTCTGAAGTATTTGTGGTAGAACAAGACTGCGTCTATCAGGATATTGATGGAAAAGATGCAAAAGCTCTTCATATTATCGGGAAAAAAGACGGAAAAATTATTGCGTACACTCGTTGTTTTCCCCCAGGATTTTACTTTGAAGAAGCAGCAATTGGTCGGGTTGTGGTAGCAATGAACCAACGGAAGTTTAGCTTTGGTCACGACATTATGGAAGTTTCAAAAGAAGCCATTAAGAAACACTACCATACTGAACATATTAAACTGTCAGCACAACAATATTTAATTAAATTTTATCAATCGCACGGCTTTGAGCCTATTGGAGAAGGATACTTAGAAGATGGAATTCCGCATATAGCTATGGTTACCCCTTAGTTTTTTATACCTTTTTTAAAACAGTATATTGATTAAAATCCTGCCGGAAGCGGTGCTGTACCTGTTGCATTCCCATTTAAACTTACAACGCGGTTAGGAATTTGTTTCGCTATAAATCGATTTCTGAAAATAATAAGGTTTAGGTACATATCGACATTAATATTTTCGGCATTATTTCGAAATCCGCCATTGTTTATAACAGCTTTAATAAACCAAGTATTCGTGGCGGGATTTTTATAGGCATATATTTGATAGCCTTCTACATAATCATTTCCATTATTGCTGTACGAAACGACGCTTGTGGCATTATTTCCGTTTTGTAGAAAATAATACCCTTGTACAGTTACTAAATAATCCTGTGTAGAAATTTTAGTATCGTAAGAAGTAATACCTGGATCACCCACATTTTCAAAAATAAATTGAGCGTAGTTTATAGGTCCATACTTGCTTATTTCTATGTCGTACTGTGCTATTTGCAGATCGGTTTTTTGAATAAGAAGATTAGAACCTCTTATTATTCCAAAATCTCCAGGATTTTCTAAATAAAGTTTCTTTTCAACGCGAACATCTCCATTAACGTCTAGCGTAGCTTGTGGATTTTGGGTTTTTATACCCACTTGACTTTCCATGGTAACGGAAAGTAAAAGCATAGCTAAAAGGAGTACATAAGTAGGTTTAATTTTCATAAGGGGGGCGTTTATAAAAATAAAATTAATTCAAATCTGGGACTGATGATGCAGTGCCTACATTAGAGCCATTTAAGTTTGTGTTTATAACAGGTAGGTTTTTAAAATAAGATTTATCGTATACAATTAGGGTAACTTTATAACTCACAGAACCCGAAGTTATATCTAAAAAGCGATTTCGTATTTCAATATGCCACGTTCCATCATCTTCAAAGGTTCTAATTACAAAAGTTCCAATAGAGTTGGCACTTGCACTGGTCTGCTTTCGTACTGCATCTCCAATATATTGAAAGTTTGAAACTCCAACAATATACTTATTGGTGTCATATTGCAGCTTTACATCGGTCATATTATCGCCTTCTAGATTGGTGAATTCATAATTCACAATATTAATTGGCGCGACATTTAAGCTATCTACATTAAGAATATTTACCTCTCCAATAGGAGATGAATTTGTCAATCTGGTAACAAGTTTAAAATTTTCATCGGTAGCATTAACAACGGGTAAAGAAGGAGTGATTTTAAATTCATCTTGAACCAATAGCGACCCATTCACGTGCAAATCTGCTTGAGGGTTTATGGTTCCTATACCCACTTGCGCAAAGAATGGCGATATGGCAAAGAGAAAATATAGAAGTATTAATTGTTTCATATTTTAATTGATTACAGGGGAAGGGGCAGTACCACTTGTATTGCCACCTAAAGGTATTCTTACCTCCCCGAGTTGTTTGGATAAATCTTTCGAATAAATTAAAGTTGTAATTACCCAAGTTCCCAGTTCAGCAGGGTCTACATTATTAGCTGAGGGATAATCTGAAATGATATGCCACGTGCCATTTTCAATATAAGCCGAAGTATATGGAATTGAAGCATAATTACCAATATCCAATTCTCGATCGTAATAGGAAGAAATAGTATTCATTACAAAATTGTCTGAATCTACACCAGTATCAAAGTTTAACACCCAGTCTTCATTAGGATTGTAAATTTCATATACTTGAATATACCCTAAAGCAGCTCCCGTAGGGTTACTCACATCTAAGGTACGTATTGAGTTCCCAGTATCTTGCACAAGAAATGTAGAGGTGTCGGTATCTTGTAAAGCATTTATTTCGATAACCTCTATAGATTCCTGGATAAGCATATCTCCAGCAACCTCAAGTTTTACTCTAGGAGAAGTAGTACCTATGCCTACACCTCCATTTTGAGCTTCCACTATAAATGCTGTCTCTTATACACATCTGACGC
>CAJXTJ010000207.1 GCA_913061165.1 uncultured Polaribacter sp. | reverse complement strand
ATTTTTATTTTATATGGTCTAACTTTTGAAATACATAAAATATTCTTTAGTTGGCTTAAATATATTTAAACAACCAAATATTAATAATAATGAGAATTTTACAAACAATTCTAATTCTATTCTTCTTTACAACTACGTTATTTAGTCAACAACAATCTCCAAATATATTACTAATTATTGCAGATGATATGGGGATTGATTCTACACCTGGTTTTGGAATAAATGAAGATTTACCGAGCACACCAACACTAGATTCTTTTAGAGAAAAAGGACTTTCTTTTACCAACTGTTGGGCAGCTCCTCAATGTTCACCAACACGTGCTGCAATAATGAGTGGTAAATATGGTATTAAAACAGGAGTTATGAGACCGCCTAAAATTTTAGAGACTATCCATACTTCATTATTTACTAAAATAAAAGAGCAGAGTATAACAGATTATAGCATGGGGCTTATTGGTAAATGGCATATTGGCGGAAGTGGTACTAGCAATTATAGTCACCCAAAAGACTCTGGTGTACCTTATTATGAAGGGGTTTTTACGAGTCAAGTAGATGATTACTACAATTGGACTAAAGTAAATTCAGAAGAAAATGAAGAACAAGTAGCTGAATATGTGACTACACATTTAACAAACAACGCAATATCTTGGATAGACAATCAAACAAAGCCTTGGTTTTTATGGTTAGCGCATGTAGCGCCTCATATGCCTTTTCAAACACCACCAAGTGGAACTTATACAACTACATCTATAGATAATAGAACTACTTATTTGTCGATGATTGAGAATATGGATTACGAAATTAATAGACTTTTAGAAAGTATGGATGCTGAAACACTCGAAAATACTGTCATTATTTTTATTGGAGACAATGGTACCCCAGGCCAAGCAAATAATTATTGGCCAACTGGTCATGCAAAAGCGTCCATTTATGAAGGTGGAGTTCGTGTACCAATGATTATTACAGGTAAATCTGTAGAAAGAGTAAATGAAGTAGAAACAAGCTTGGTGCAGGCTGCAGATTTACATGCTACAATTTTAGAGTTGGCAGGAGTGCAATTATTAGGAGGGACAGATAATAGTTTAAGTTTAAAACCTGCGTTGTCATTTGAAAATCAGGTTTCTAAAAAAATAAATTATACAGATTATGAAAGTAGTAATACAGAACTTTGGGCAACTAGAAATGATACGTATAAGTTAATTGAAGATGAAAATGGTAGAGCAGAATTTTATAATATTATTACAGATATTAAAGAAGAAACTAACTTAATAGGGAACTTAACAACAGAGCAAGAAACGATAAAAACGATGTTACAACAAGAAGCACAAACAATTAGAAATGATTGGTCTTGCAATGATGGTATTAAAAACGGTTTAGAAAGTACAATTGATGATTGTAATAACAATTGTGCAACCACCGATGTATTAAGTTATGATAATATAGATTGTAGTTACATGCCGTCAAACCCCAGTGTTTATTATGAATTTATAGAACAAAATGATAGAGTAGTATATTCCAATAATTACCCTAATCATAATTTTAATTATGTTGAAGACAGAATACCAAACCCTTATTATAGAGTTTATAAATTTGATTTAAAACCTAAATTATCTGTAGAAGTTACCCGTTTAACAAGAGCTAACGGAAGACCAGTTAACTTTTTTGGTATTGCTTTAAACGGAGTGTATATGATGCCTGCGCCAGCTACACCTTTTATTTTTGAAGATGTAAATACTGGAGAATACAATTGGGATTGGATTTTTGAACCCACTACAAATATTGGAGATGGTAGAGATTTTGTTGCTTTAGACTGCGCTTCTGCTCATGTAAACCCTAATTCAGGCTATCATTATCATGGTAATATGTATGAATATGTAGAAGAATTAGAACAAGGTATTTCTACATTAAATACACCAACAGCAGAAGTGTTACAGGTTGGTTGGGCTGCAGATGGTTTTCCTGTTTTATATCGTTTTGGTCCTGATAAAGAGGGTAACATAAAAGAAATGTTTCCAAGTTTTCAGTTAAAAAGCGGTTTACGTCCTGGAGATGGAATTAGTGCTCCTTGTGGTTCTTATTCTGGAAAATATACAAATGATTTTGGCTACGTTGCAGGAAAAGGAGATTTGGATGAATGCAACGGAATTGAAGCTTCCATTACATTAACTACAGCTCAAGGAGAAGAAAATTTTGACTATTATTATGTGGTAACTCAAGATTTTCCTCAAATTTCTAGATGTATAAAAGGTAATTTTAATGATAGTTTTATTAGTAACGCTAATGCTTTAAGTGGTGTTGATGCAGATGGAGATGGTTTTGTAGGATCTTATGATTGTGATGATTCTAATGCAAATATAAATCCTTTTGCAACAGATAATCCTTCAACTAGTTTTGATGAAAGTTGCGGAGCTACATTGAGCACACAAGATTTAGATTTGAAAGACTTAGGTTACTATATCAACTCAAATCCTAATGATGGCCATTTCTTTGTAATATCTACCAGTTTAGAAGAATATCAAATTCAGCTATTTTCGATAACAGGACAGCTCGTTCTTGAACAAACAGGTATCGGGGTTTTAGAAATAAATACTATAACTAATGCAGGTGTTTATGTATTGAGGATTATAAGAGAAGGAAATAAACTGGGAACAATTAAAATTATTATAAAATGAGAATTTTAATATTAACTTGTTTTACTCTACTAAATATAACCTGTCTCTTATACACATCTCCGA
>CAJXTJ010000206.1 GCA_913061165.1 uncultured Polaribacter sp. | reverse complement strand
GAGATGTAGAGAGGTCTCGTGGGCTCGGAGATGTGTATAAGAGACAGGTATTATTTAGAATTAATTAAACAAAACAAAGAACTTAGTTTTGAAATCACTTATCTTTGCTTAAATAATATCAAATTATTCAGTATTTTTAGAATTTAAAAAGACAATTAAAAATATTTAAATATTCAAGAAGAATCAGATTAATATACTAACAATATGTTTTAACGCTTTTAGTAAATTACAATGAGTTTTATAATTATTTTGGCAACATTTTTAGGAATGGAATTTATGGCTTGGTGCACACACAAGTTTGTAATGCACGGTTTTCTATGGAATTTACATCAAGACCACCATCTACCAAATAAAAATAGTTTCTTCGAAAGAAATGACGTTTTCTTCCTAATATATGCGATTCCCTCCTGGCTTTGCATTATGCTCGGTTCTATGTTTGCTTTATGGTGGGTAATGTATATTGGCTTTGGAATATTAGCATATGGTATTGCATACTTTTTAGTCCATGAAGTATTTATTCACCAACGTTTTAAATGGTTTAAAAATAGTGAAACAGTATACTTAAAAGCAATTCGTAGGGCCCATAAAATACATCACAAACATATCGGTAAAGAACAAGGAGAGTGTTTTGGAATGCTAATAGTTCCTTGGAAATATATAAGCAATGAACTTAGAAAAGTAAAAGCATAATCTTTGCTTTAAAAAAAAAGCTAGAAAGAAAATCAATTTAAAAATAAACGATATATAACATTCAAATTATTGTGAAAAAGGTTGTAATTATTGGTTCTGGAATTGCAGGTATTGCCTCTGCAATTCGATTACAAAATAAAGGATATAGAGTTCAAGTACTTGAAAAAAATTCCTATCCTGGTGGAAAAATTACACAGCTTACTGGTAATGGATTTCGATTTGATGCAGGGCCTTCCCTTTTTACAATGCCCAACTTAGTTACTGAACTTTTTGAAATTTGTGGTAAAAAAGCATCTGATTATTTCAACTATGATCGACTTAACATTTTATGCAATTATTTCTATGAGGACGGAACAAAAATTTCAGCAAATTCAGACATCCCTACTTTTGCAAAAGAAATAAGTCAAAAAACAAGTGATTCTGCCGAAAGCGTAAAAACTCATCTCGAAAAGAGTGCTTTTATTTACAGAGCTACAGAAGAACAGTTCCTAAATAAATCACTACATAAAATAAGTTCTTTTCTTTCATTTTCAACATTGGTATCTATATTCAAGCTTCCATTTCTGAAAATTTTTAGTTCAATGAATCAAGTAAATGAAAAGGCATTTAAAGATTCTAAAACAATTAGAATCTTTAATAGATATGCTACTTATAATGGCTCTAACCCCTATAAGGCTCCCGGTATTTTAAATATAATTCCTCATTTAGAATTTGGTTTAGGTGCATATCTACCAAAAGGAGGCATGCATGAAATAACAAATAGTTTGGTTCAGTTAGCTAAGGAAATAGGAGTCGAATTTCATTTTAACACCGAAGTAAATGCTATTAAAACAATAGATAATTTAGCAAAAAGCGTACAAACAAAATCAGATAACTACAAAGCTGATATTGTTATTTGCAATGCAGATATACATACAGTATATGAAAAACTATTACCATCAGTTAAAAGACTTAAAAAAGTTGACGCTCAAGAGCGCTCAAGCTCTGCACTTATCTTCTATTGGGGAATTGGCAAAGAGTTTCCTGAATTAGAGGTGCACAATATTATGTTTACAGAAGATTATAAAACAGAGTTTAAACATCTATTTGAGTCTAAAGACATCTATAAAGACCCAACCATTTACATCAATATTACTAGTAAACATCTTAAAGGAGATGCACCTAAAGGTAAAGAAAATTGGTTTGTAATGATTAATGTACCCTCTATTTATGATCAAGATTGGGATCAAATGATTGCGAAAGCAAAAGAAAATATTTTAATAAAAATATCAAAAATTTTAGGTGAAGATATTGAAAGTTTAATAGAATTTGAAGAACAATTAACCCCGCAACTCATACAAGATAAAACAAATTCTTATAAGGGTTCTTTATACGGAACCTCAAGTAATAATAAGTTTTCGGCATTTCTGAGGCATAAAAATTTCTCTTCAGATTACAAAAATCTATTTTTCTGCGGTGGCAGTGTGCATCCTGGCGGAGGAATTCCATTAGCGCTCTCCTCAGCAAAAATTATTGATAAATTAATTAAATGATTAAATCTAATTCTATAGAAAATCGGTGTATTAGTGTCTTGCTTTTATTCTACTTTTTTGGCCTATTAGGAATATGTATTCCGGCAACCAGAGATTTTTTTTTAAGCTTTACGCCACTTAACTTATTTGTTACGCTGGTTATTTTTTATATAGTAAATAAAGATTACAGTAAACGATTCTTAGTGCTTTCTTTACTTGTGTTTCTTCTTGGTTTTTCGGTGGAAGGAATAGGTGTTGCTACAGGCGTCTTATTTGGAAGTTATTCTTATGGCAGTGCATTTGGCCTTAAACTTTTTGAAACACCTCTTATGATTGGAGTAAATTGGTTGTTTTTAGCACTTAGCACCTACGGTATAGTACAGTTTTTTACAGACAAGGGAATATGGCTTATTTTGCTGCCACCGGTTATAATGACATCCTTAGATGTATTGGTAGAACCTGTGGCTATGAAGCTGGGCTTTTGGTCGTGGGAGAATGATATTATTCCATTACAAAATTATGCAATGTGGTTTTTAACCAGCATATTTATACCTGTCTCTTATACACATCTGACGCTGCCGACGACTCCTTACGTGT
>CAJXTJ010000205.1 GCA_913061165.1 uncultured Polaribacter sp. | reverse complement strand
GAGATGTAGAGAGGTCTCGTGGGCTCGGAGATGTGTATAAGAGACAGGGTTGTATACTTGTTATAGTTTTTAAAATTATATCCAGAGTACCTATTTAAGCCTTGTGCAGTTCCAATCCACATATAGCCCAAAGTATCCTTTGCAAAAGCACGTACAGCACCACTTTTAACCCCATCATAAGCACCAAGATGTTTAATTTGCTGTCCATATATTTGGCCCGGGATAAAAAACATTAAAAAGTAAACTATGTAAAAAATACATCTCATTATAACAATGAATTTTGAAAATTAACATCGAACTCGTTTAAACTTTTTTGAGTTTGAGCAAGTTCATTAACAAGGGCTTCTATTTGTAAAAGTACAATTTATTAATTTTGTTGCTGAAAATTAGGCTACTCAAAAAAATAAAAACAACTCTCTATCTACAGCAGTAACTAGTGCTTTTGTTTGGTTCCTTTTGACCTTAGTACTTCTTTTAACCACCAATCTCTGTTTGGATTGTATTTATATTGTTTTTTTAATTTGGTTGCTTCATTTCGGAGTTCTTCTTCTATGCTATCATAGGCTTCTACATTAATTAAGTTTTTCATCTCTCCTGGATCATTTTTGAGATCATACAACTCATCAATATCATTTTCTAAAAAAGCGTCTACCAACTTATAATTTTCGGTTCTAACAGCAATTTGATTTGGTCCTGCATAGGGCCAATAGCTATCTACATAATATTCAAATAGTATGGCATCTCTCCAATTTTTATCTTTCTGACCCTTTAGTAGGTTTACCATAGACTCTCCTTGCATATATACAGGTTTTTCAATTCCTGCAAGATTAAGAATCGTTGGTGCTATATCAATATTTAAACATTGCTCTTTTATAATAGTCTGTTCCTTAATTAATTTAGGATACCTAATAAGCATAGGTACTCGCATAGAATTTTCATAGGCTAAACGTTTATCTAAAAAGGTGTGCTCTCCCATAAAATAGCCATTATCACTGCTATATATGACAACTGTATTTTCTAGTTCACCCATCTGTTCTAAAGTAGCTAAGAGCTTTCCTAGAGATTCGTCTATTGCTACTAAACAACGAAGAAGCTGCATATTTCTATCGTAATTTATTGGCCATTCTTGTTCTGGAAGTTCAGACGGAATAGGTAAATTGTTTTTCCAGTCAAATCCATAGGTTTTTTTACGCTGCCATTCAGGTTTCCCTTTAAAGGTTTCTTTGTGGGTATCGTAAGGTGGTGTTGGTAATTCTTTTCCAACATACAAATTCTCATGCCTAGGAGCAGGTAAATGAGGCTTATGAACTGCTTTATGCCAGAGATTTAAACTGAAGGGTTTATTAGGGTCTCTTTTTTCTTTTAACCAAGAAATTGCTTTATCAGTTAAAATATCTGTTATATATCCTTTTTCTTGATATTCTCTGCCATTTTCATTAACTGGAGGGTCAAAATATTTTCCTTGACCAACAAAACTAAACCAGTAATCAAAACCAGGTCTGATATGTTTTTTCCCTTTATAATGTGCCATGTGAATTTTACCCACATGGGCTGTTTCATAGCCTCCCTTTTGTAAATGGCTAGAATAAGGAGCAAACTCGTCCCAATTTGGATCTACATGTATGTTATTCTGGTTTACACCATGAATATGAGGATACGTACCTGTTAAAAAACTAGCTCTAGAAGGTGAACAGATAGATTGGGTAACAAAGAAGTTTTCTACATTGGCACCCTCTTTAGCTAATCGATCAATATTTGGGGTTTTTAAAAATGGGTAACGTTTAGATAATCCGAGCGCATCAAAAGGTTGGTCATCTACCAAAACAAATAAAAAGTTAGGTTGTTTTGATATTGAAGTCTTTTGATTTTTTTGAGTACCCAACTTAGAACAAGAGACTAAAGTAATAAAAGACATTAACAAAAAGATTAGACTTAGGTTAACCACAGTATTTATTTTCATTTTTTTACAATTTAAAAACTACCAAAAATTCTAATTGTAAAAATGAATTTATGCTTAAAAAAAAGAGTTTCATTATAGGTCAATTTATTTAAAAAATTGGTCACAACCTGTTTATCAGGTTCTGTCGCATCTAAGATAACCAAAACTTAAACCTTATATCTTTACTTTCAAAAAATAGATATTCAAAGGTCATTGCTTCCCCAAATCAATTATTCTTCAAGCAGTTTATTTTAAATTAAGATTCAGTCTTAGCTACCGAGATGTAGAAGAATTAATGTCAATTAGAGGTGTAAAAGTGGATCATACTAATATTCAGCGCTGGGTATAAGTTCACACCCCTTGTTGAACAACAATTCAGAAAGCGAAAGAAAATAGTTGAAAAAAGATGGAGTTATAATGAAACCAACTGATTCAGGATTGTGGTGCCAGT
The DNA here is from genome assembly GCA_913061165.1 of uncultured Polaribacter sp. Classification (GTDB taxonomy): domain Bacteria; phylum Bacteroidota; class Bacteroidia; order Flavobacteriales; family Flavobacteriaceae; genus Polaribacter. Next base: position 413 of record CAJXTJ010000205.1, on the reverse strand, counting down.
GAAGACAATATTGTCTATAATAAAGGTTTTGAGAGGGGGAAATTAAATGATCTAATCGATGTATCCCCTGAGTATTCTAATGAGTTGAGAGGTCTTGTAAATAGACTTAAAGACCTGATGATACCGTTTCAACAAAAGTGGTATTATACACCTAAAATGAAGGGGAGTTATTCGATTAAATATGTTCTACCCGCATTAGCCCCTGATCTTTCCTATAACGACCTTGATATTAAAGAAGGAGGTATCAGATAACATCGTAAGGAGTTAATTAAGTATTGTACGCTTTTTGCTAAATCTTTGAAAAATAATCACAATCTCAGGAAGATGAAACCGGGGGATGTTAAAAATAACGATGTTTCTATTTTCTATAGACACTGTCTCTTATACACATCTCCGAGCCCACGAGACCTCTC
>CAJXTJ010000204.1 GCA_913061165.1 uncultured Polaribacter sp. | reverse complement strand
AGAGGTCTCGTGGGCTCGGAGATGTGTATAAGAGACAGCTTGTAAGCATGAAGAAAAAGAAAGTACTTTGTTTGAATTAAAGACTAATACAGGAATTACCTTTTCTAATGTATTAAAAGAAACTGAAAGATTAAACCCTTACACTTATAAAAATTTTTATAATGGAGGTGGTGTGGCTTTAGGAGATATAAATAATGATGGTTTATTAGATATTTATTTTAGTGGAAATCTAGTAAATAATCAATTATATCTTAACAAAGGAAATTTTCAATTTGAAGATATTACAGAAAAAGCAAACTTAGAGTGCAAAGATAGTTGGTCTTCAGGAGTTACTTTTGTAGACATAAATTACGATGGCTTTTTAGACATATATGTTTGTCAAGCAGGACCACCAAAAGAAAAAAATAGACATAACCAACTTTTTATAAATAATGGTGATGAAACTTTTAGAGAAGAATCTAAAAAATATGGTTTAGACATTACTGGTCTTGGAGTACAGGCCAACTTTTTTGATTATGACAAAGATGGAGATTTAGATTGCTACTTATTAAACAACTCTATACGGTCTGTTGGAAATTATGATTTTATAAAAGATCAAAGAGATACTGCAACACCGCAAGGAAATAAACTATTAAGAAATGATAATAATGTTTTTGTAGATGTTACTGCTGAAAGCGGTATTTATTCTAGTGCTATAGGTTTTGGTCTTGGCATTACAGTAAGTGATTATAATAATGATACTTGGCCGGATATTTTTATTTCTAATGATTTCTTTGAAAGAGATTATTTATACGTGAATCAAAAAAACGGAAAATTCAAAGAAGACTTAACAAATCAATTTGAATCTATTTCTATGGGGTCTATGGGTGCAGATGCAGCAGATTTAGACAACAATGGTTTTACAGATATTATGGTTACAGAAATGTTGCCAAAAACAATAGAAAGACAGCGTACAAAAACCATATTTGAAAACTGGAACAAATATGATATGGGTGTAAAAAATGAATATCATTACCAATTTTCCAGGAATGCACTTCATAAAAATATAGGTAATAATACCTTTTTAGAAGTCAGTAGATTTTCAAATGTACACGCCTCGGAATGGAGCTGGTCTACACTACTATTTGATGCAGATAATGATGGACTAAAAGATATTTTTATTAGTAACGGAATTTACAAAGACTTATTAGATAGAGATTATCTAAATTATATGGCAAATACCGAAAAAATTAAAGAGATGATGCAGACGGATGAAGAAGTCATGAAGAAACTCATTAATAAAATGCCTTCTAAAGCCGTATCGAATGTTATTTATAAAAACAATGGCCATTTTAGTTTTACAGAAGAAACTAAAAATTGGGGATTACAACAACCTAGCTTTAGTAATGGTTCCGCATATGGCGATTTAGATAATGATGGCGATTTAGATTTAGTGGTGAATAATGTAAATATGCCTGCATTTATTTATGAAAATACCCTAGACACATTAAATTCTACGAGCATTACTCTTCAATTAAAAGGAGATTTAAAAAACACGCATGCTGTTGGTGCAAAAGCAAAAATATTTTACAATAAAACAGAATATAGTCTTCAAGAAAATTTTCCTACAAGAGGTTTTCAAAGTGCTGTTTCTCCTCATTTAGTTTTTGGTTTAGGTAACTGCAAACAAATAGACAGCTTGCAAATTACTTGGCCAAACGGTTTTAAAAACACTATTAAAAATTTACTAACAAATAAAAAATACACTTTTAAACAACCTAAAAAAGACTCAAAAAATATACCATTAAAACAAAAAACATCCTTTAATTCTTTAAAACTCGTTACTAATATTTTACAACATAAACATAAAGAAAATAAAACAGTAGATTTCAATAGAGAGCAATTATTACCTGAAATGTATAATAATGAAGGGCCTAATATAACAAGTGCAGATATTAATAGTGATGGAAATCCTGATTTTTATATTGGCGGAGCTAAAGGGCAAACAGGTGTATTATATGTTTCTCAAAAAGGCAGACGATATAAGAAAATAATCAAACCTTTTAATATTAACTATGCTTCTGAAGATACAGATGCTGTTTTTTTTGATAGTGATGGCGATGGCGATTTAGATTTATATGTTTGCAGTGGCGGAAAATCTTTCTCTAAATATGATTTTTCTTTAAATGATAGACTATATATTAATAACGGAAACGAAAATTTCACCCTCTCTAAAACACCATTGCCTTTTACAAATCCAATTAGCTCTGCAACAGTTACATTTAACGACTTTGATAATGACGGTGATCATGATCTTTTTATAGGAGAACGCTTTAAGGTAGATACGTACGGCATTCCTGCAGATGGTTATTTATTAGAAAACAAGGGTGAAAATAAGTTTATAACTTCAAATCAAAAGGCATTAAAAAACATTGGTTTAATTACAGAAGCTGCTTGGGAAGATTTAAATAATGATGGTATTAAAGAATTAATTGTGGCAGGCGAATGGATGCCAGTGTCTGTTTTTACCAATACCAACGGGCAATTAATTAATACAACGAAAGAATATAATTTAAATAATTCTTCTGGCTTTTGGAAAACCTTTAAAATAGTAGATATAGATGCAGATGGGGATCTAGATATTATTGCAGGAAATAAAGGAGAGAACACCTTTTTTAAAGATGAAATAAGCATGTTTATTTCCGATTTCGATAATAATGGTAGTTTAGAACAAATTATCTGCTACAAAAAAGGCAATAAATATTACCCTATTTTAGATAGAGATGAGTTAGTTGGACAAATAGCAAGCTTAAAACAAAAGTTACTTTTTTATAAAGATTATGCCAACGCCACCATGAGTAGCTGTCTCTTATACACATCTCCGAGCCCACGAGACC
>CAJXTJ010000203.1 GCA_913061165.1 uncultured Polaribacter sp. | reverse complement strand
TGTTGGCACAAGCCATGAACGTGGAGTTATTTTTCAAAATTACTCCTTACTGCCTTGGTTAACCGTTGAACAAAATGTCTTTATGGCTGTAAAAGAAGCTTTTCCAAAGAAATCTAAATTGGAGTTAAAAACAATTGTTTCTGACTATGTGGAAATGGTAAGTTTAACACCAGCGATACATAAAAGACCAAAAGAATTATCTGGAGGAATGCGTCAAAGAGTTGCCGTTGCAAGAGCTTTGGCAATGAAACCAGAAATGATAATTATGGATGAACCCTTAGGAGCTTTAGATGCTTTAACCCGTGGAAATTTGCAAGATGAAATCTTAAACATTTGGAGAAAAGACAAAAGAACAGCGCTCTTAATTACTAATGATGTAGATGAAGGGATTTATATGGCAGATAGAATTATTCCTTTACGCCCGGGTCCAAGAGCAACCCTAGGACCAGAATTTAAAATTGATTTGGAGCGTCCAAGAGATAAAACAGAAATGAACGATAATCCTAATTTTAAGAAAACAAGAAATGCTATTATTGAGTATTTGATGGATATTGGAAATGAGCGAAAATCTGAAGCTAAGGAAGAATTTATATTACCAGATTTGAGTCCGAAAGATTTTGTGAATCAGTTTAAATTTGGAAACTAATGAGTACTATAATAAAACAAAAAGAAGTTAAAATTATTACTAAAAATAAGCCTTTTCATTCAAATGAAGTAATGTTGGATTTAAAGAACCTAAAAAAAGTATATCCTACTCCGAAAGGCGATTATGTGGTTTTAGAGGATTTAAACCTTCAGATAAAAAAAGAAGAATTTGTTACTATAATTGGTCATTCCGGTTGTGGTAAAACAACAATGCTTTCAATGATTGCTGGGTTAAACCCAATTTCAGCAGGAAATATTTCTGTTTTAGGAAAACATATCCGTGGACCAGGACCAGATAGAGGCGTTATTTTTCAATCACCTAGTTTAATGCCTTGGATGACCTCTTTACAAAATGTGTTATTAGGTGTAAATAAAGTCTTTCCTGACGGAACAAAAGCACAGCGAAATGATATTGCAAAATACTATTTACAAAAAGTTGGTTTAGAAGATTCTTTTCATAAAAAAGCAAGCGACTTATCTCAAGGAATGCAACAGAGGGTTGGTATTGCAAGAGCATTTGCGATTAAACCAAAAGTACTTTTATTAGATGAGCCTTTTGGAATGTTAGATTCTTTAACAAGAGGAGAATTACAAGATATCTTAATTGAAATCTGGAACAAAGAAAAAATTACGGCTGTTATGATTACACATGATGTTGATGAAGCTATTTTTTTAGCAGATAGAGTTGTAATGATGACAAGCGGTCCCAAAGCAAAAATTGGAGATATTCTAGACATCAATTTTGAAAGACCAAGAACTAGAAAATCAGTTTTAGAACACGAGGATTATTATACATATAGAAAGCACTTAATAGACTTTTTAGAGCATTAGATTTTATTATCAGTTTGAGATTAGATTGATTACAATATAGATAAAGAAGTCGAGTAACCTTTGAAAGATTAATTTTAAATAATTACAATTAAAAATCAAATACAATTAAATTAAAACAAAAAAAATGAAGAAACAATACGTAATTTTAGGACTAATGCTTTTATGCTTCCAACTTACAAAAGCGCAATTTACATTAGATGGTGAGTTTAGACCAAGAACAGAATATCGTCACGGATTTGGAAGTTTAATTCCAGATGCTGCTGAGGCAGGTTTTGGAATTTCTACTAGAGTAAGATTAAATACTAGTTATATGACTGATAATTATCGGGTATATGTTAGTTTACAAGATATTATGGTTTGGGGGGAAAATAGACAAATTTTACCTTACGATCAGAACAATTCTTTTGCGGTTTTTCAAGCCTGGGCTGAAATTAAGTTAGGAGAAAATACATCAACAAAAATAGGGCGTCAAGTTCTTTCTTACGATGACCAAAGAATTTTAGGAGGTTTAGATTGGGCGCAACAAGGGCGGAATCATGATGCGGCCTTAATCAAATATAAGAAAGACAATTTTATATTAGATGTTGCTTTAGCATTTAATCAAGATTATTCTCACCCAACAGGTTTTGTATCTGCAGGAACTGCATACAACACAACAGGGTTTTTCTCATATAAAACAATGCAAATGCTGTATATGAAGCAAAAATGGGAAAAGATGACAGGAAGTTTATTATTGATGAATAATGGTTTTCAGGAATTTGATGCGGCTAACAACGCAGATGGGGTAAGTAACTTACAAACATTAGGAACACATTTAAATTATAAAAATGGAAGCTTTGGAGTCGCTGCAAATGCCTATTTACAATCAGGACAACGTCAAGGAGCAGTAGATGTAAAAGGAGCTTATTTATTAGGATTAGACTTTAGTTACAAAGTATCTCCAAAAGTTGGTTTAGGAGCAGGACTAGAGAGTATTAGCGGTAACGATGGTGGTGCAGGAGAAACAGGAGCATTCTTTCCATTATACGGAACAAATCATAAATTTAATGGATTTATGGATTATTTTTATGTGGGTAACCATGCAAATTCTATTGGTCTAGTTGATCTTCATGTAAGCGCAAACTTTAAATTAAATAAATCTTCTAGTTTAATGGTGAAAGCATTAAATTTTAGAGGAGAACAAGCGTTAGCAAGTGGAGAAAAATCATTAGGTACAGAAATTGATCTAGTGTATAAAAAGAAGTTTAAAGGCTACGCTTTAGTGCTTGGGTATTCTCAAATGTTTGCAAACGATGGAATGTATGAATTAAAAGGAATTACTGAATCTGCAGCTGCAGGATTGCAAAATTGGGCTTGGGCAATGTTAGTAATAAAGCCTAAATTTTTAGGCAGTAAATAATCTGTCTCTTATACACATCTGACGCTGCCGACGACTCCTTACGTGTAGAT
>CAJXTJ010000202.1 GCA_913061165.1 uncultured Polaribacter sp. | reverse complement strand
CTACACGTAAGGAGTCGTCGGCAGCGTCAGATGTGTATAAGAGACAGTTATAATATTTTTGTATATTGCATGTATCAATTTTAAACTTTAAAACAACTAAAAATTAAACATTATGAAAAAAATTTACTTAGCGGCATTAGTACTTTTTGCTACAGTATTTAGTGCCAACGCACAATTTACAGATGACATTGAAGGTTACGGCAATGGTCCCCTTTTTACTCCACAATGGACAACTTGGGATGGTAACAATGATGGTACCCAAAACGCAATTGTAAGTCAGGATCAAGCTTTATCTGGTATTAAATCAGTTTTTATAGGGCCAAGTAGTGGCGGACAAGATGCGATTTTAGATTTTCAAGGAGCAGCTCCTGGAGGATCTGGAATTTGGACTGTTGAATGGAAAATGTACATTCCATCTGGTAACTCAGGTTACTTTAACATTCAAGGAAATACAAGTCCAGACGCAAACGCAAACCAACAATTCCTATCAGGAGATATTTATTTTAACCAAACTGGGAACAATCCTGGAGAAGGCTCTGATGCTAATTCAAATGGCACTAACACCTTTACATTCCCACACGATGAGTGGTTTAGTGTTTCTGTTGAATGTGACACAGACAACGAAACCTACGTATTAAAAGTTGCTGGAACTGCACTACCTTCTGTAGCATATAATGCAGCAAGTGATGGTTTTGGAGGAGTTGACTTTTTTGCTGCAGAAGCAGCGACTACCTATTATCTAGACGACGTTCGTTTAGTACAAGGAGTATTAAGTAATGAAGATTTTTCTGAAGCTGTTTTTAACGTATATCCTAACCCAGTTAAAGACAAATTAACTATCGAATCTGCTGCAGCTGTAAACTCAATAGTTGTATATGATGTTCTTGGTAAAAAAGTGCTATCAGCTCAGCCTGATACTATTTCTCCAAGTATAGATATGAGCGGTCTTTCTTCTGGAGCTTACTTAGTGCAAGTAACTATTGGAAATGCTTCTAAAACAATTAAAGTACTTAAATAAGCATTTTAATTTTTAAATAATTAGAGCCCTTCTATTTTTGGAGGGCTTTTTTTATATCTTTATTTTTCAAAATATAATCCAATTGAAAACTACTCTAAAATATTTTTCTTTTTTATTCTGCTTATTGCTTGTTGCAAGTTGTTCTAATAAAGAAACGGAAAGTTCTAAGACAAGTAATGCTTTAATACATGAAACAAGTCCTTATTTATTGCAGCACGCCTACAATCCCGTAAATTGGAAAGCTTGGAATTCTGAAACGTTAGCATTAGCAAAGAAAGAGAATAAATTAATTGTTATTTCAGTAGGCTATTCTGCTTGTCATTGGTGTCATGTAATGGAAGAAGAGAGTTTTGAAAACGATTCTATTGCGAAGATTATGAATGCTAATTTTATTAGCATAAAAGTAGATAGAGAAGAAAGACCAGATGTAGATAAAGTATATATGAATGCTGTGCAATTGATGACAGGCAGTGGTGGCTGGCCTTTAAACTGTATTGCATTACCAGATGGTCGTCCAATTTTTGGTGGCACTTATTTTACGAAAGAGCAATGGTCTAAAGTATTAATTAGTATTTCTAAATTATATAAAGATTCTCCAGAGAAAGCAATTGCATTTGCAGAAAATCTAACCAAAGGAATTCAAGAATCTCAGTTAATTACTCTAAATAAAAAAACGCCAAATTTTGTAGAAAAAGACATTGTAGAGGCGGTGGATGTTTGGAAAACCCAGATAGACACAATTTATGGCGGATTTAAAGGTGCTCCTAAGTTTCCAATGCCAAATTCTTTAGACTTTTTATTAAGATACGGGTATCAGTTTAAGGATGCAAAAGTAGCGGCATACCTAAACAAAACATTAACAAAAATTGCCTATGGTGGTATTTATGATCCGATTGCAGGAGGATTTTCTAGATATGCTGTAGATGAAAAATGGCACATTCCTCATTTTGAGAAAATGTTATATGACAATGCACAATTGGTAAGTATATACGCAAAAGCATATATAGCTAACAATAACGATTTATATAAAGAGGTTGTCGTAGCATCTTTAAATTTTATAAAAGAGGAACTAACAGCTGAGAATGGAGCATTTTACGCATCATTAGACGCAGATAGCAAAAACAATTTAGGAGAAAAGGAGGAAGGTGCCTTTTATGAATGGACGGAAGCAGAACTGCAGTTAATTTTAGGAAGTGATTTTGAACTTTTTAAAGACTTTTATAATATTAATAGTTACGGTTTTTGGGAAAAGGAGAAGTATGTTTTGATAAGAAATTCATCAAAAAAAGCATTTGCTGCAAAACATAAACTATCATTATTTGCTTTAAATGATAAAATTAATACTTGGAAAAAAACTTTAAAAACCGCAAGAAATAAAAGAAGTAAGCCCAATTTAGATGATAAAGTACTTACTTCATGGAATGCATTAATGATACAAGGTTATGTAGATGCTTACCGTGCTTTCGGAAACTTAGAATATTTAGAAATGGCGCTTAAAAACGCTAATTTTATAATCGAAAAACAACTAAGAAGAGACGGAGGTTTGAATCGGAATTTTAAAAACGGATTGAGTACTATAAACGCATATTCAGAAGACTATGCAACAATAATACAAGCCTATATTTCTTTATATGAAGTTACCTTAAATGAAAAATGGTTGACCACTTCGAAAGAATTAATGGAGTATTTATTTGCCAATTTTTTTAACGAGAAGAATGGTATGTTTCATTTTACTTCTAAAGAAGACGAAAATTTAATTGCTAGAAAATATGAAGTTATTGATGGAGTGATACCAGCATCAAACTCATTAATAGCGAATAGCTTGTTTAAATTAGGACATTATTATAGCAATAATAAGTACTTAAAGCTGTCTCTTATACACATCTCCGAGCCCACGAGACCTCTCTACATCTCG
>CAJXTJ010000201.1 GCA_913061165.1 uncultured Polaribacter sp. | reverse complement strand
TAGAGAGGTCTCGTGGGCTCGGAGATGTGTATAAGAGACAGGTTTCATTGTTTAGCTTTTTTGAGTAATTACAAAAGAGAAAGTTAACATTGTTATATTTTCTATTTCACTTTTATCAAAATAAACTTTTTCATTTTCAGGAAGTAGTCTGTTAGATTCTTCTATTATTATATTGAAAATTAAATTTCTAGCTTTAAAATATAGAGCAGCATTTTCATCATTTAACGATTCATAAGTTTTAAAAAAGAAAATCAATTCTGGTAAGCTTTCGCATGTATAATTTATTATTGTATAGTCAATATCATCATCAGATATTTGATGTCCTAATCTAGAATATATAGAATATCTTTCTTTAATTAAATGAGTCTTAGCCTCAAGAGTATTATCTCCTTGTTTAATTTTATTTAGATATAGGTTAGTTATAAATCTTGCAGATTCTCCAGGAGATCCTGCACCGTTTCTTAATTCTTCTTCATCCATATTATTTATTTAAGTATTTGTTTAAAATATTATATCAAAAACCAATAAATCTTCTCAGTTTTTGAAATTAGTATCTATTTGAATAAATATAGGCAAATATGCCTATTAGATTGTAATGGGTCTCCACGAATTTTACAAAGTGGAGTATCTTGATGAAATTTTATTTCTTGATGCCTTTGGAAAAAATCTTAAAAGATTACGAAAGGAAAGGGGTTTAACCCAAGAACAATTGGCTATTGATCTAGATATGGAAATATCACAGGTTAGCCGAATTGAACGTGGTATAATTAATACTTCTATAGGTAATGTAAATGCCATTGCCAAAGTTTTAAAAATAGAGCATAAGGAACTATTTAATTTTAGTGATTGATTCTATAAACTTAAAACTCAAAAACAGCAACCCCTTACGGAATTCCTCATTTCAATAAATTAATAGTGCAAATATATATTGCTAAATTGCAGTCTATCTGCAATACAATAAAATTATGCCTGTAAATCTAAATGCTTTTATTCGTTATAAAACAATTGACTCTTGTTTAAAAAATCAATTTGTCACCTGTGATATAGAATATCTTATAAGAAAATGTTCTGAGGCAATTAGTAATAAAGCCGGAGAAATCAGAAGTGTTTCAGAGCGAACTGTCCGTAATGATATAAAAGTTCTTAGAAGTGATATTTTAGGGTTCAATGCACCCATCGTCTGTATAGATAGAGTATATAAATATTCTGAATCTGATTATAGTATTTTTAACACTCCTATTATAGATAAAGAATTACTAGTTGAAATTCAAAATTTATTAATTGAAGAGTTTGACAGGATTAATTCAGCTAAAGTAAAAACCCTAATTGTTTCTCTAGCAAGTGTTACGGGTGAAAAACTACCTGAAAAGTTTACACCCAAAGATTCATCCATTTTTGAAACAAAAATATTTACTTCTAGTCAGTTAAGTGCTGAAGAAATTTATCAAGCCAAAATCAATAAGTATCTTAAATCCTTACAGGATAATAAAACAAAACCAAAGAAAAAGAGTTTAGCTAGCTATTTTAAGCTTAGATCTTCTTCTCCGGAATTGTTTAAATGGGATTTAGTGTTTGAGTTTATTTGATAATGCTTTCATTTCCTCACTAACCCTTTTATCCAATATATGACCATAATGATCTTGAGTAGTTTGTATTTTTGAATGTCCTAATAATTTACTCACAATTTCAATAGGCACATCATTATACAGTAATACGGTAGTTGCAAAGGTTTTTCTCGCAATATGGTGTGTCAAGTTTTTTTTGATACCTACAATTACGGCAATCTCTTTTAAATACCTATTGAATACTGCATTATGTGATTTTGGAAAAACATATTCTTCATCGACACTTTCATACCTTTCCATAATATCAACAGCTTTACTAAGAAGCGGTACACTATAGACTCTATTAGTTTTTTCACGATGAACCTCAACCCAAAGTTTTTTATCAAAACCGTTTACAATACATTCCTTTTTTAAGTTTGACATTTCCTTAAAACCTAAACCAGAATAGCAACAAAATATAAATTGATCTCGATAAAACCCTAAGCGCTCACTTGTAAATTTATATTCTTCTAGCTTTTTTAATTCCTTTCCGGTAAGAAAAATCACCTCCTTTTTAGTTACTGTGGGTTTATAGAGTATAAACGGGTCTTTTTGTAAATAATCTTCAGAAATAGCATATTTAATAACACGACGAAACCGCTGTATTGCTTTATTTATAGTACTCTGTTGAAAGTTCTTTTCAGTTTTTAAATAGTATTCAAATTCTGTAATAAAGTTAAATTTGAGGTCACATATTTGAACATCTTTAGTTGTAAACTTCCATTTTATAAAATTTTGTAAGTGTGTTCCTGACTCTAAGTACTTCTTATAAGTTACTTCCTTAATATCCTTGCCTACTAATTTTTTGAGACGCATGCTATGAAAGTTGTAAACCTCTAATAATCCTTGCTCCTTTGTAATAGCTTTACCTTTATAATCTAAGATTATATCTGAAACCGTGAATTGTTCTGTTTTTATTTTTAGTTTGAGATAAGAAGATCTAAGGTCCTGTAGAATGAGTGTAAGACTATCATTGATGAAGTCACTCTCGTCAAAAAACTTGGCAAGTTGACTTTTACTATCCCAAAGATGGGGTTCTATAAATATTCCTGTTGAAAAAACTTTGCGTTTTCTGTTATAAGTAATTCTGCAAACAATGGGACACTTACCTTGTTTATTTTGTTTAGCCTTTTGAATTACGAATAAGATAGATAATTTGTTGCTTTTCATTTTCTTGAAGTTTATGAAAAGTGGGTACCTCGAGATTTTTTTTGGGTACCTCAATGGGTACCTAAAATATGTCAAAAACACATCAATATCGTGTTGATTTACCTACAAACAAAAAAAGCCCATCCATTTGGATAAGCTTCTCATCGGTCTATTTCTAAACC
>CAJXTJ010000200.1 GCA_913061165.1 uncultured Polaribacter sp. | reverse complement strand
GGAGTCGTCGGCAGCGTCAGATGTGTATAAGAGACAGAAATATATATATGTCAGAAATTAATAAAACACCTAGAACAAGAGCTCAAGAATCTACCAATGCTATAGAGAAATTATACATTTCTATGCGTCATTTGTTTAGTAGAGGCTTTTATAAGCCAATGGGTATTTCAGGAGAAACTTTACGCAAATCTTTACTACTTCTAAGACCAGAAATTTATGGTTCTATAGCAGAAGAAAGAATAGAGCTAAGTGGCTTAACCTATGTTATAGAAAGGCTTCCTGAAGGAATAGAAGAATGCCAATACATTAATTTAACGGCAGATGAAGGATATAAAAACTCAAATTTTAATTCAATTATTCCTCCAAAGAGAAGAAGAAATTGCTATAGAATAGATAAAGATCAAATGAATATAGAGATTACCAGAGGACGCTCTGAAATCTATGATATTCTTACACATTTAACCTTTTTATTTATAGAATCTCATAAGATTCAAGAGAGAGTTACACTAAATGATGGTGAAGATTTTACGAGAGAATGGAAACATTTAGAGGATACTGTAATACATCAAAAAGGAGTTACTGCTGAAGAAAGAGAGGTTACTATTGTACATGTAGGTAATATTTTAGGAAGATCTTTTGATGAGGTTTTAGATATTTATAAAACATTCTCTTCAAAGGAAAATCCTGATCGATTTTTTCAATTAATTTATTGGTTAGGGAAACTTGCTATAAATGAGGTAATAGAAAATAATAAAAGAACAGTAACATTTAGTTCTGTACTTGTTGAAGAAATTGGGCATCATATTTATGGTGAAATTTGGGCCAATAATATTAAAAAAGTTCTACATCAGAAGAGTTTGTTAGAAAGACCAATACACATTATAAGTGCAAATATGCACAGTGTATTAAATTCAATATATGCAAAGAATGCTTTGCCAAAAGAAGCCAAAGATTTAAAAGGGTTTGACCTGTATCAGCTTTTAAGTAATGCAGACAGTAAGCCATTACAGAAAAAAGTAAAGGATTTTGCCTCCTTAAATGGTCTTGTTTATATAAAAGACACCTCGGGTACCAATATAAATGTACAAATTATAGATACAGCTAAAATAAACTTCGATGTTTTATCGTTCTCTAAAAAAGATATTTTAGAAGAGAATGCTGTAATTATTGTAATGGACTATGCTTTTGGTGAACAAGCGTATGAAACCATGGATGAATTGTTAAAGCCATATGCTAGTAAAAAGAACAGTAAAACGCATTTAGATGTAAAATCTATATCAATAATGGGGAAAGCAGGAATTCTAGAAGGTGGTAAAGGAGATATTATGATTCCTTCTGCTCATATTTTTGAAGGAACAGCAGATAACTATCCTTTTAAAAATGAGTTGGCTAAAGCTGATTTAGAAGGTTTTGGAATTGAAGTTTTTGATGGGTCTATGATTTCAGTTTTAGGAACATCATTGCAAAATAAAGATTTATTAAAGTTTTTTCATGACTCTACCTGGAATGTTATTGGCTTAGAAATGGAAGGTGCTCATTATCAAAAAGCAATACAATCTGCATCTAAAATTAGAGGAAATATTTCTGAAGATGTAAAAGTAAGGTATGCGTATTATGCTTCTGATAACCCATTAGAAACTGGCGCAACATTAGCTTCTGGAGGTTTAGGAATGACAGGCGTAACCCCAACATATGCGATTACACAAAAAATAGTAGAACAAATTTTTAATAATTAAAATACAATAATAACTAACGATGCCAACTAAACAATCAACTAATAGCGAAGAAGAAGTAGACTTAGGTTCTTTATTTGTAATTATAGGAAAAGGGTTTTCTAAGTTTTTTAATTTTATTGGGGACATTTTTAAAGGAATTTTTCATTTCCTTATCGTAATATTAATTTTCCTTAAAGAAAATAGTCTTAAAATAGGAATTGCCGGTTTTATAGGGTTAATTACAGGGATTTTTCTGGAAGTAAAAACACCTAAGAAATTCGGATCTGAAATTTTATTACAACCTAATTTTGAAAGTACAAGACAATTGTATAATAATGTAAATTATTACAATGATTTGGTAAAACAAAAAGATACTATTTCACTTCAAAAAATATTTAATTTAGACAAAAAGACAGCTGCATCGATAGAAGGGTTTGAAATAGCACCAATAATTACAGATAGAGATATTATTAATGGGTATGATAATTTAATTTTATCTGTAGATACATTGACTATAAAAAGTTATGAATATGCAGCTTTTAAAAATTCATTTACGCTTTACGATTATAAGGTTCATGAATTGACTGTTACGGCTTATGAGAACGATGTTTTTGAGAAGTTAGGGGATGTTATTATTTCTTCAGTAGCAAATAATAATTATTTAAAAAGGGTAAAGAAATTAACCAATGAAAACTTAAACAGAACCGATTCTTTATACCGTCAAAATTTAGCACAGGTAGATTCTTTAAGAAAAGTGTATGTAGAAGTTATGGTCTCAGAAGCGAAGAAGCAAACAGCCGCCACAAATATTGATTTAGGAGGAGGAAAAAGTACGACCAAAGAGTTAGAACTGTTCGAAACCAATAGAAAAATAAATGAGGATTTAAAAGAGATAGCATTCCAAAAGTCTAAAAGTTATGAAGTGATTAATGTTCTTTCAAATTTTCAACCAATAGGTACTGAAATAAAAGGAGTAACAAAAAACTATGCGTTCTTATTAACGGTTTTAGGCTCAGGACTAATGGTTTTGTTTTTACTTTTTAGACAATTAAATAATTATATAAGTGCTTATAAAAAGTAATAAACAACTTTACATAATAATTAAAGTTGAGGATATTTTTTTATTCCTTTTAGATAAGAATAATGAATAAGTGATTGTAAACTCAGATTTATTGAAGTTTGCAGAGGATTTAAAAAATTTAAAAGAAATAGCTAATAACTCTAATTATACCTGTCTCTTATACACATCTGACGCTGCCGACGACTCCTTACGTGTAGAT
>CAJXTJ010000199.1 GCA_913061165.1 uncultured Polaribacter sp. | reverse complement strand
ACGAGATGTAGAGAGGTCTCGTGGGCTCGGAGATGTGTATAAGAGACAGTTACTTATCGGAAACTACTTCAAAAGTAATATCAGCAACTACAGCTCTGTGTAATCTTACAGCTGCTTCATACTTACCTAATCTTTTCACAGAACCACCAACAACTTTGATAAATTTCTTATCTAAATCTGTTCCTGCTTTTGCTAATGCTGCAGCTAAATCAATATTGTTTACAGAACCAAATAATTTGTCTCCTGAACCAACTTTAGATGCAATTTTAATTTCATATCCTTTAATTGTTTCTGCAATAACTGTAGCATCTGCAATTAATTTAGCTTCTTTATAAGCTCTTTGTTTTAAATTCTCTGCTAAAACTTTCCTTGCAGATGAAGTAGCTAAAGATGCTTTTCCTGTAGGGATTAAAAAATTTCTACCAAATCCGTTTTTCACGTCTACGATATCATCTTTAAATCCTAAATTTTCTACGTCTTGTCTTAATATAAGTTCCATGTTCTACGTCTTTATTATTTTAACAAATCTCCAACATAAGGCATTAACGCTAAATGACGACACCTTTTAATTGCTTGCGCAACTTTACGTTGATATTTTAATGAAGTTCCTGTTAAACGTCTTGGTAAAATTTTACCCTGTTCGTTTACTAAATACATTAAGAAGTCTGCATCTTTATAGTCGATATACTTGATACCTTTCTTTTTAAATCTACAGTATTTTGCTTCTTTCTTTGTGTCTATATCTAACGGCGTTAAATATCTAACGTCAGCAGATTTACCACCTTTTGATTGTTGTTCTATCGTTGCCATTTCTTATTTTTTAGTAGATTTAACACGTTCAGTTCTAACTTTTGCCCAAGCAGCAGCATGTTTGTCTAATCTAACAGAAAGGTAACGCATAACGCTATCATCTCTTCTAAACTCTAACTCAAATGCAGAAATCTCTTCTCCAGCAACTTTGTACTCTAATAAGTGATAAAAACCACTTTTCTTTTTTTGGATTGGATACGCTAATTTTTTTAAGCCCCAATCTTCTTTAGAAATCATTTCGGCACCTCTAGAAACCAAATAGTCATTAAACTTTTGTACTGTCTCCTTTATCTGAGTATCAGATAAAACGGGATTCAAAATGAAAACAGTTTCGTAATGATTCATAAATTAAATTTTAAATGTTTATTTTTAAGGGTGCAAATATAGTTACTTTTTACTTATTACCACTAATTATTTTTAAATGTTTGTCTTTAACAAATTCTCTAGCTTCTGTGTAAAAATTGTTATTCGACAAAAGCTTCTTTATAAAGATAATTGGTAAAAATATTGACCATATCAAGGGAGAAATGGAAAGCATACATAAAATAGTGATAAAAAAAATCTAAAAACTGATACTGAATACCAAAAATTACCAACCAATTCTAATATGCATCCACATCAATAATAAACCGAATGGGTCTAAAATCTGCAACTGCCTCAAAGGTATTTCTAATTTTAGTAATCTGACTTTTCGTATTTGCTAAACCTTGTTTTGGAGGAATTTTAATTATAATATTTTTAATATACTGATTTCTAATTCTTGCTACAGCTGGCGCTGTTGGTCCTAAAACATGTTCTCCAAAAGAGCTGTACAAAGCTTTAAATAACCAATTTACTCCGCTATCTACTTTGTTGTAATCTCTGTGTTTTAATGTTATTTTTATTAACCTATAGTAAGGTGGGTATTTATATTGATATCTTTCTTGCAATTGTTCTTTATACATTTCTGTATAATTTGTTGTAGAAACTTGTTGCAGTATTTGATGAAACGGATTGTAAGTCTGAATGGCAACATTCCCTTGTTTTTTGCTTCTTCCTGCTCTACCAGAAACTTGTACCATCATATCATAACCGCGCTCATGTGCTCTAAAATCTGGAAAATTTAGCATGGTATCTGCATTTAAAATTCCTACTAATGAAACGTTTTCAAAATCTAAACCTTTAGACAACATTTGTGTTCCTACTAAAACATCTATTTCTTTCGCCTCAAAAGCGCCAATTATTTTCTGATATCCATGTTTTCCGCGCGTGGTATCTAAATCCATTCTACCAATTTTAAACGCTGGAAAAATTTCTTTCAACTCCAACTCTATTTGCTCGGTTCCAAAACCTTTGGTATCTAAAGTATTGCTACCACAAGCACCACAACTATTTGGCATTGCACGCTGGTAACTACAGTAATGGCAACGCAATTCATGCTTAAATTTATGAAAAGTAAGCGTAACATCACAATTTGGGCATTCCGGGGAAACGCCGCATGTTTTACATTCTACAACTGGCGAATATCCGCGTCTATTTTGAAATAGAATTACCTGTTCTTTTAAATCTAACGCTTCTTGAATCAATGTCAACAACCTGTCAGAAAAATGGCCCTTCATTTCCTTTTTCCGCTGCTTTTCTTTTACATTAATCAGTTCTATTTTTGGCAATTGTACATTTCCATGACGCCTATTTAATGCAACAAAACCATATTTATTTTGCTGAGCATTATAATAGGTCTCTAACGAAGGGGTTGCAGAGCCCAATAATATTTTAGCCTTATGAATTTTAGCCAACACAATGGCAGCGTCCCTTGCGTTGTATCTTGGTGAAGGCTCAAACTGTTTGTAAGATGTTTCGTGCTCTTCATCTACCACAATTAAACCCAAATTAGAAAATGGCAAGAAAACAGCAGATCTTGCACCTAAAATAATGCGTGCTTTTGGTTTGTTGTTTAAAACATTATTCCACACTTCTACCCTTTCATTGATAGAATACTTAGAGTGAAAAACGGAAATTTGTTCGCCAAAATAATACTGCAAACGCACAATAATTTGTGTAGTTAATGCAATTTCTGGCAATAAAAATAAAACTTGTTTGCCTTCGTCTAAAACCTCTTGAATTAACTTTGTATATACTTCTGTCTTACCAGAACTTGTAATTCCGTGTAAAAGCTGTCTCTTATACACATCTGACGCTGCCGACGACTCCTTACGTGTAG
>CAJXTJ010000198.1 GCA_913061165.1 uncultured Polaribacter sp. | reverse complement strand
GTATACTAGTCAATTTTTCATTTGACGGGTTGTATATATAAATACGCCAAAAAGATTGAAACAAAATCTTTCCATCCATCTCTATAATATTAGAAAAAGTAGGTAATAATTGTTCTGTCTTAGTTGGGTATTTAAAAAATAAACTTTTATATTCTAAAATACCTTTATTGTTTTTAGACCATAACCCAAATCCACCATGACCAGAAGTATAAATATGTTGGTCATCTACATACAAAACAGCTCTAAGATCTGTTTGTTCTTTAATACTATAGTTTGTAAATCTAAAACCGTCAAACTCGACTAAAGAACCAGCGGTTGCAAAATACATTTCTCCATTTATATTTTGAGAAGTATCAAATATTTTTATTTTTTTTTGAGGAAAATTTTTAATAAAAGGAGTTCCCGGTAAATTAGAAAACTGACCTAAAATGCTTGTTGCAAAAGATAAAATAAAGATAAATACTAGTTTTCTAAACATTTTATAGTGCGCTATTTTTATTTGCTTTAGTCATCAAAGATATGAAAAGACAATTATACTTAAAAACTTAGATTACTTTTGATTTTCTATTTTTTCTGAGAGGCTCTTTATTAATTTAAATTAATTTCTAGCCCTATCTAAATTTTGTTCTCGGTAGTTTACTTTATAATAGAAATCATTATTAAAATAATCTGTTAAAAAACTAAGCGCCATTATAAATAGAAAAAACCATTATAGTATCTTTCTTAAGTTCATGAATCCCATTTGCTAATCCCCCTATAACAGATTCCATTACTGCATCTAAAATAACTAATATTGGTTTTGTATTACACATTTACAATTAATTTTAATGCAGCCTTTATCGCATTAATTAATAACCTTTAATTTTTTTCCGACCTTAATAAATGCGTTTACAGCTTTGTCTATATGTTCATTTGTATGCGCTGCAGATAACTGCACTCTAATTCTTGCTTTGTCTTTTGGCACCACCGGAAAGAAAAAACCAATCACATAAATACCTTCCTCTAATAATTGATTTGCCATAACTTGAGACAGTTTAGCATCGTACAACATTACTGGCACAATTGCAGCATCTGCACCTACTAAATCAAAACCTGCTGCTTCCATTTTTGTTCTAAAAAGAGTGGTATTCGCTTCTAACTTATCACGCAAAGAAGTGTCATTTTCTATCATTTCAAAAACCTTTAATGAGGCTCCAACTATTGTTGGTGCTAAAGAATTTGAAAACAAATAAGGTCTAGAGCGTTGACGTAATATTTCTATAATTTCTTTTTTACCAGTTGTAAAACCTCCCATTGCTCCGCCTAAAGCTTTTCCCAAAGTTCCCGTAATAATATCTACCCTACCAAGTACATTTTTTAACTCTATAGTTCCACGTCCTGTTTTACCAATAAAGCCAGAAGCATGGCATTCATCTACCATTACTAAAGCATCATATTTATCTGCTAAATCACATATTTTATCTAATTTAGCAACCACGCCATCCATAGAAAACACACCGTCTGTAACAATAATTTTAAAGCGGGGATTTTCTTTATTAGCAGCAATTAACTGTGCTTCTAAGTCTTCCATATTATTGTTTGCATATCTATATCTAGCAGCTTTACATAAACGCACTCCATCTATAATAGATGCATGGTTTAGTGAATCTGAAATAATAGCATCTTCCTTAGACAATAATGGTTCAAAAACACCTCCATTGGCGTCAAAAGCCGCTGCGTACAGTATCGTATCTTCACAATGAAAGAATTCTGCTATTTTTACTTCTAAACTTTTATGAATATCTTGGGTACCACAAATAAAACGGACAGAAGACATTCCAAAACCATGAGAATCTAACGTGTCTTTTGCTGCTTGCACAACCTCTTTATTGTTAGATAAACCTAAGTAATTATTGGAACAAAAATTAAGAACTTCCTCTCCAGTAGAAACTTTAATAACCGCATCTTGTGACGATGTTATAATGCGCTCTTCTTTAAATAAACCATTGCTTTTTATACTTTGTATTTCTTGTTGTAGATGCTCTTTAATTTTTCCGTACATATCTATTCTTTTAAACTATTGTTGCTTTAAATTTTTTCTTTAATTCTTTTATCATAACATGCGTCATAGATTCCAAATCAAATTTAGGTTTCCAATTCCAATCATCTATTGCTGAACTATCATCAATACTATTCGGCCAAGAATCTGCTATAACTTGCCTAAAGTCTGGATTATATGCTATTTTAAAGTCTGGATACACTTGTTTTATGGCGTTATATAGTTCTTCTGGGGTACACGTAAAACCGGCTAAATTATAAGATGTTCTTATCTTTATATTTTGGGCAGGAGCATCCATTAATTCTATAGTTGCTCTTATAGCGTCATCTATAAAAATTAGAGGTAATTGCGTTGAAGCTTTTAAAAAACAACTAAAAACCCCTTCTTCTCTAACAGCTTTGTGAAAAATATCTACAGCATAATCTGTTGTTCCGCCACCTGCTAAAGATTGATAACCTACAACCCCTGGATATCTGATTGAGCGAATATCTAGACCATACTTGTTACAATAATAATTAACCCAATTCTCTCCTGAAGCTTTACTAATGCCATAAACCGTTAACGGCGTCAGGTTTGGTGATTGTGGTGTATTGTCCCTTTCTATATTATCACCAAACACAGCAATAGAACTTGGATAAAATATTTTATCTATTTTACATAATCTTGAGACCTCTAATACATTAAATAAACACCCCATATTTATATCCCATGTTTGCAAGGGAGCTTCTTCTCCCTTCGCAGATAAAATTGCAACGAGATGGTATATTTGAGTAATTTCATTCTTTAATACACAGTTCTTTAGGGCGTCAAAATTTGTAACATCTAAAACTTCAAAACAGCCCTCAAAACTTGAATTTATTATTAAATCTGATGCAATTACATTGTCAAAACCATGTTTCTCTTGCAGTTGCTTTGTCAAAACAGTACCCAACCTGTCTCTTATACACATCTGAGCTGCCGACGACTCCTTACG
>CAJXTJ010000197.1 GCA_913061165.1 uncultured Polaribacter sp. | reverse complement strand
AGCGTCAGATGTGTATAAGAGACAGTATATATTTAGATTGCAATATAAAGCTATTTCCCCGATAAAATTTTACTATATTTTTCTTCATTTTTCAGCAAAGACAATGCTTCAGAAATAGTTTTATCATTTTTTAAATTGTATTGATAAACACCTTCTTTATAAAAATATCTTTCTATAATTTCTGACTTTATTAATTCTAAAATAATGTCTTCATTTTTTGAAATTTCATTGATTTTATATGCTGCTATTTTTTCTGTAATTTCATTATATGCGCTTGAAATATTATTTTCTTTTGCTGATAAAAAAGCTTTTTTAAATAAAGATTCTTGAGGTATCACAAAAGTTGTATCAATTTTTAGATAGTCTACAAACTTATTAAAACTTGAATTTTTGAACTTAAAATCACTCAAATTTTCTAGTATTTTGTTTTCATAGAAGTAAAGCGTTGCAAAATCAAAAATAGCTTTTGACTTTAACAATTCTTCTGTCGTTTTATTTCTGTTAGATGAATTAATTTCAACATCTGGCATTACGCCTCCACCGTCATATACCGTTCTTCCGTTTGCAGTTTTAAATTCATGAATTCCGCTATCAGAAAATTTAGGTACTTTACCAGTATTTAAATCTCTATTCTTATAATCTAATTCCTGAATACATCTGCCACTTGGTGTATAGTATTTAGAAATTGTTAATTTTAATTGTGTTCCATAGGTAAGTTCTTTTTGACGCTGCACCAAACCTTTACCAAAAGAACGCTTCCCCATAATTACAGCTCTATCATAATCTTGCAAAGAACCGCTTACAATTTCAGATGCAGATGCAGAGCGTTCATTTATTAAAACAACAATTGGTATTTCTAAATCTAATGGATCATTTTTAGTTGTATAAGTTGTGCTCCATTTTTTAATTTTGGCTTTTGTACGAACAATTTCCCTCCCTTTTGGTAAGAAAAAATTAGAAATTCTAATCGACTCTAATAAAGAACCACCAGGATTGTAACGCAAATCAAAAACAAGCTTTGTCATTCCTTGTTTCTTTAATTTTCGATATGCCTTTTTAACTTCAGAAGATGCCTTTTCATTAAAAGCCGTTAATACAATATAACCTGTGTTTTCATCAATCATTTCTGCAAATGGCACAGCATTAATAAGTACCTTATCTCTAAATATATCTTTTCGAAATATTTTTCCTTGCCTACTAACTTCTATAGATAATTTGCTATTTGGTGTTCCTTTTAAAAGCATGGAAAGTTCCTCTACTTTTCTGTTTTTTATGGATTGGTTGTCTACAGAAATAATAATATCTCCTGCTTTTAAGCCTGCTTTATCTGCAGAAAAATCTTTGTAAATTTCACTTATTTGAATTCCTTGTTCTAGATAATGTACTGCAACTCCTATTCCTCCATACTCCCCTGCTCTTCGTATTCTTGCAGTTTCTACGTCTTGTTCAGTATAAAAAATGGTATAAGGGTCTAGGTCTTTTAAGGTGTTTTTAATTGCTTTATTAGTAAATTCTGCAGGATTAATTTCATCTACATAATACATATTTAACTCTTTAAATAAAGAGTTGTAAATTTCTATTTGTTTAGCAACTTCAAAA
Source organism: uncultured Polaribacter sp. (assembly GCA_913061165.1). GTDB lineage: Bacteria > Bacteroidota > Bacteroidia > Flavobacteriales > Flavobacteriaceae > Polaribacter. The sequence goes on along the minus strand of CAJXTJ010000197.1, from coordinate 1,445 downwards.
AACTTTGATTTAAAAGAATAGGTTAAAAAAACAATTCCTAGTAATAATAGAACAATAGTTTTCTTTTTAGGATTAAATATTCTCATCTGTTTTAACTTTTACTTTATCGATAAAGAGAGTTAATAGTTTCTCCATTTTTAAGTATAAATCTTCATACTTAATTTCTTCCCTACCAATATACGAAATCATAAAAACATAGGGTTCATCTAAATTGTTGTAAACAATTTGTTTTTGCAATCTATATGTTTCCCGCATTAAGCGCTTTAACCTGTTTCTGTCTACCGCTAATTTATAATTTTTCTTTGCTACAGAAACACCTACTTGGCAAGGAAAATCTGATGTATGTGCTGTTTGTACATACACCATTCTTAAAGGAAAAGTTTTAATAGAATCGCCTTCAGTATATAGCTTTTCTATTAATTTTTTACTTTTTAAACGTTCTTGTTTTCCTAACGTATTTCTCATCTTTACAAACTTAATAGAAAACAATAACTTTTTAACAATTTCTAATCGCTAACTTTTAAAAAATTGTGTATTTATTTTTTATGCAGCTTTACAAATAATTCGCGTCCTTTTCTGTTTCCAAAAGAATTGTAACAGGTATCCATTTTTTGTATGCTAAAGTGCGGCTTAAAAAATGAAATGTATGCTTCTTTATTTCCACCAAACGGTGGCTTGTCTTTATTTAAAGGAACATTAAACATCAAACCTACTAATTTGCCATTTGGTTTTAAGAGTTGGTTCATTTTAAGAACATAAGCTTCTCTAAGATTCGGATTTATGGCGCAAAAAAAGGTTTGCTCTATAATTAAGTCAAACGTATTTTCTAATTCAAAGAAATCTCCAATAATTAACTGTTTTCTTGGGAAATTGGGCACTCTTTTCTGAATATTCTCAATTGCAGATCTAGATACATCAACTACAAAAACATTTTCAAATCCGTTATTAAATAAATATTCTGCCTCATAGGAGTTTCCTCCACCAGGAATTAAAATTTTAATTTCTTTATTTTCAAGTTGGTCAAAATATTCTTTTAATGGTGTAGAAACCTCTCCCAAATCCCAGCCAATATCATTATTTAAATATTTATTTTCCCACGCATTTGCAGATAAATCCATCTAAATTTCATTTTTTATTCTGTACAAAAATACAGTTAATTATTTTTAAAAAGATACCTTAATTGATGCCAAAGAAGATGTATTGATATTTTAAATTTAAAGTTTCTATAACCACTTTTTTTCAGCATCTTTAACCTTTGAAAAAAGACATAGTCTATTTACTATTACAAAACACTAAAACCTCAATTAATTAATTTGATCTTTTGTAAAAACACAAACACTGCACTCTTTTACACTTCTGTAGCAGCAATTCCTTCCCAAACTTGGGAAGCCCTAGATCTGTCTCTTATACACATCTGACGCTGCCGACGACTCCTTACGTGTAGA
>CAJXTJ010000196.1 GCA_913061165.1 uncultured Polaribacter sp. | reverse complement strand
TTTAAATACTAAAAAAGAAAATAATGCAATTCCTAAAAAAGCAATGATAAAAACAACTGGATAAATTCCAAAAAAGCTATAAATTAAAAAACTAATTCCTAAAAAAACAGCAAATCTAAAAGTACTTAAACGAGCAGATTTTATTTTTAAAACAATCGCTTTTTTTTCTAATTCGGCTTTTGTATTTGTGTAAAATTCTAACGAGTTTATCATTAATATAAATTATTTGTAATTAGAAATTCCGCCTGTTAAACTGAACACCTCTAAATCTGGATATTTGTTTTTCAATTTTACGACTGCCTTGTAACTATTTAAACCTTTTTGACAAACCATTATGTATGTTTTACTTTTATCTATACTTATTTTGTCTACGTCAAAATCGTTTATATGAATGGTTTGTTGCACATTAAAAGGAAGTTTTAAATCATTTAAAACAGCAATAATTTCTAGGTTCGCGTCTTTAATTTTCTCTTTTAGCGCTGCTGCAGAAATTTGAAAATCCTGCTTTTGAACCATACAAGTCACATCTGTATATGTTTGTACATTGAAAATTTTAATAATTTTTTCTTTTAAAAATATCGATTTTAATTTTATTTTTAATTGTGTGTTTTGCAATGAATTGTATATTAATAATTGATTTGTTAACAGCGTTCCAATACCTGTAATCAACTTTAAAACTTCATTTACTTGCTGTGTAGCAATTACACCTACAATAGCGTTTAACGTTCCTGCTTCCTCGCAATTAGGAATGTCAGTAGCTATTTCTGGAAAAACGTCTCTTAAATTCGCTGAATATCTTTCATCTTTTTGCAACACATTAAAAGTAGCAACATAACCGTCAAACTTATATAAAGAACCGTACACTAAAGGTTTGTTTCTTAGCACACAAGCGTCATTTAACAAGTATTTTGTTGGTAAAGAATCAGTTCCATCTACAACAATATCAACATTATCAATCAGGTTAAAAACGTTTTCTTTTGTAATTGCTTTGTTAGTAAAACTTACTTCAGTAAAAGGTGCTCTCTTTTTTATAAATGTTGTTAAAACTGCTGCTTTCGGTTTGTCGATGTCCTCTAAACTATAAAAAACTTGACGGTGCAAATTAGAAACCGCTACAGTGTCAAAATCTATCAAATGTAATTTTCCAATGCCACTTGCTGCTAAATACACCGCAATCGGACTTCCCAAACCGCCACAACCCACTACCAAAACGGAAGCATCTTGTAATTTTTGTTGCCCAACTTCACCTATTTCTTGTAAGGTGAGTTGACGTTTAAAAAGTTCATTTTTTGTTGGCTTCATTTTAATTCTTGAATCTCCTTTTTAGCATCTTCAAATGCTTCGGGCGTATTTATATTTCTAATGAAATCATCCTCGATTTCTACAATCTCCACATCCGAATTAATGAGCATTTTGCGCGGACAAGAATATCCTTGCGCTAAATACTGCAACAAAATAGGATATGCTTTTGGCTCATAAATTGTAATTAAAGGCTCTACAAACTCCTTGTTTCTTCCTTTAATTGCTGTGGCAACTTTACTCGGGTTTCTATGTTTTAACAGCAGTTGAATGATTTTATCATTCACAAAAGGAACATCTGTTGCCAGCACAAACCAAGCTGCATTTGGGTCTCTCTGAAACGCCGAACAAATGCCACCAAATGGGCCTAAATTTAGAAACTTATCTGAAATTTCTTCGCTATTCTCTGAGGAATCTTCAACAGAGTAATACGTTTCTAAATTGCTATTTTCTAACAATTCTCTCGCTATTTCTTTTTGAGGTTTTCCAAAATAGTTCAGCTCAGCTTTATCTGTTCCCATTCTTGTGCTTTTTCCACCCACTAAAACCAATCCTTTTACAGGTGCCCTTTTTTCTTGAATAAGCGTACGAATATGATTTGAAATTCCATCCAAATTATCTATTGCATAACAAGCCTTACTTTTAATAGCTGGATATTTCTCCTCCAAAAAAGAAAAATATTCGATATCTTCTTTCAGTTTAACTATAAACTGAATGTTATCTAACTGTTCTAGTCTTTTTAAAACGGAAGCCTCTTTTACTGCATCTAAAACTAAAATTTGTTTTGCCCCTTGATAATGATTTCCGTTGATAAGCACACAATCAAATTGCGCAAAATCTAACCGTTGCTGAAACTTATTTACCTTTCCTGTAGTAGTTATTTGAACATTGCCTTCGTGATGAAACACAAACTCAGATACCTTATTTTCTTGCACCTGTTTTGCGTGCGATGCATCAAAATAAGCGAGTTTATAGTTGGATAATTTACTGGAAACTTTAGAAACTAAATCAGAGATATTATTGCAATTTGTACCCAAAATTGAAATTTCATTGGATGCGAAATTGTCATTATTTCGTCTTTCTAAATTTATGTGTTTTGTGTGTTTAGACATTTTTAACATCAGATTTTCCTCCTGTTTTTTCTACCAATTTCACTTCTTTTATCACCATTTTTTGATGGATGCTTTTACACATGTCATAAATAGTTAAACAGGTAATATTTGCACCTGTTAGTGCTTCCATTTCTACGCCAGTTTTTCCTTCAATAGTGACTTTACACAGCACCTCTATATGTTCAGAATCTATAATTTTAATATCAATATCCACGCCATTAATCAATAGTGGATGGCACATAGGTATTAATTCCGAGGTCTTTTTTACCCCTTGAATTCCTGCAATAATTGCCGTTTGAAAAACAGGCCCTTTTTTAGTAGTTGGTTCCTCATTTTTGAAATGGGAAATTATTTCTGAACCTAAAAACATCGTTGCTTTTGCAATGGCTGTTCTTTTGGTAATTTTCTTATCAGAAACATTGACCATTTTAGGATTTCCTTTAGGGTTTAAATGACTAAATTCACTCATTATCTATATTTTAGTATCGGATACACTTCTCCCTTTTTAAACTCAATTTTATCACTTGGTAACTGAATAAAAGCATCTGCCTTTACCAAACTAGCCAAATCTCCAGAACCATTTCCAGTAATTGGATGCGCCATTAATTGACCTTTTTCACTTGCTAATTGTAC
>CAJXTJ010000195.1 GCA_913061165.1 uncultured Polaribacter sp. | reverse complement strand
GCTCGGAGATGTGTATAAGAGACAGGTTTTTACACCATTGATGTTTCACTTCCTAAAAAATTAAGAACCTCTTATAATAAAAAAATAGAATTCAAACAAGAAATGCGTGGTACCGCAGATATTATAACAGAAGATTTACGTTTAATGCAGCGTTTCTTTTATCAGTTTAATAAAATTATGAATCGATAGTTTACATTTCTCTTTATTTCTCTATCTTTAAGAAAAAAAATGCTAGTTAAAGTCTATGGTTCTGCCGTTTTTGGTATTGAAGCCACCACCATTACTGTCGAAGTAAATATCGACAAAGGAATTGGGTATCACTTAGTTGGGCTACCTGACAATGCGGTTCGGGAAAGTTCGTATCGGATTTCTGCGGCGCTAAGTAATAATAAATTCAAACTCCCGGGGAAGAAAATCATTATAAATATGGCACCTGCCGATATTCGGAAAGAAGGTGCTTCTTATGATTTAACACTTGCCATCGGAATTCTTGCTGCCTCTAATCAAATAAAATTCAATACCATTGAAGACTATGTTATTATGGGTGAACTTTCTTTAGACGGAAGTTTACAGCCTATAAGAGGTGCTTTACCCATTGCTATAAAAGCAAGAGAAGAGGGTTTTAAATATTTAATTCTTCCGAAAGAAAATGCTAAAGAGGCTGCAATTGTAGATGATTTAGAGGTTTTAGGCGTAGAAAACATCTTAGAAGTCATTCACCATTTTAATGGGAATCAAAAAATTGAACCTACCATTGTAGATACACGAGCAGAATTCTACAAAAGCATGGATTTCCCTGAGTTTGATTTTTCGGATGTAAAAGGGCAAGAATCTATTAAACGCTGTATGGAAATTGCTGCTGCTGGCGGCCATAATATTATTTTAATTGGTCCTCCAGGTTCTGGGAAAACAATGTTGGCAAAAAGATTGCCAAGTATTTTACCTCCAATGACCTTGCATGAAGCGCTAGAAACTACAAAAATTCATTCTGTAGTTGGTAAAACAAAGAACAATGGTTTAATGTTTCAAAGACCTTTTAGAAGTCCGCATCATACAATTTCTAATGTTGCTTTGGTTGGTGGAGGACAATATCCAAGACCTGGAGAAATTTCTTTATCACATAATGGTGTGTTGTTTTTAGATGAATTACCAGAATTTAAAAGAGATGTTTTAGAAGTAATGCGCCAACCTTTAGAAGACAGAGATGTTACGATTTCTAGGGCTAAATTTACAGTAACATATCCTTGTAGTTTTATGTTGGTGGCAAGCATGAATCCGAGTCCTTCGGGATATTTTAACGATCCGAACTCGCCGATGACCTCTTCACCACAAGAAATGCAGCGGTATTTAAGTAAAATTTCTGGCCCGTTATTAGATCGAATAGACATTCATATAGAAGTGACTCCTGTGCCCTTTGCAAAATTATCTGAAGAACGAAAAGGAGAAGGAAGTGTAGCAATTAGAAAACGGGTAACGGCATCAAGAGAAATACAATCTGAGCGCTTTAAAGATTTTGAAAACGTGCATTACAATGCTCAAATGACAGTAAAACAAATTCGTAAATTCTGTAAATTATCCGAAGAAAGTAAAACACTTTTAAAAACGGCTATGGAAAAATTAAACCTTTCTGCAAGGGCTTATGATCGGATTCTAAAAGTTTCTAGAACCATTGCTGACTTGGCAAATACTAAAGATATTTCTCCAGATCATATTGCTGAAGCGATACAATACAGAAGTTTGGATAGAGATGGTTGGTTGGGGTAAAATATGTGTATAGCGATTTCAACAAAAAACTACATAAAACCAAAAAAGCATCTCATAAATGAGATGCTTTTGCGGTCTGGACGGGACTCGAACCCGCGACCCCCTGCGTGACAGGCAGGTATTCTAACCAACTGAACTACCAGACCGTTGCTCTTAGCGGTTGCAAATATAACATAGATTTTAATATCTGCAAACATAAAATGATAAAATTATTTAATTTTCTTCCTACTTATTAGATACGAAGTTAAAACCGTATTATAACCCGTATTTATATCTACAGGTAGGTAATCAATTTTATATTGTAAACATTTATTCTTCAATTCTTTAAAATAATTCCTTACCAATTGGGTGTATTTTTCTTGTACATTTTCTGTATTAATATTAATTTCTTCTCCGGTCTCAACGTCTATAAATTTTTTGGGCGCATTGTCAAAATTGAAATTAAATTCTGTTTTTCCGTCATACGTATGAAATAAAACTACTTCATGCTTGTTAAATTTAAGATGTTTTAAAGCTTCAAATAATACAGCATTGTCTTTATTTGGTTGAAACATATCTGTAAAAACAAAAATCAAAGAACGTCTGTGCAGTTTTTCTGCAATTTCATGCAAATATGTATACGTATCTGTTGCGGCACTAGATTTAGAAACTAACAATTGTTCTAATTCATATAATAGCATGCTTCTATGGCGCTCACTTCCTTTCTCTGGAGCATAATATTCATAACTATCGGCATAAATACTTAACCCAACCGCATCTCTTTGTCTTTTTAAAATCTCCATTAAAGAAGCAGCTGCAATGGCCGAAAAACCAACCTTGTTTAAAGTGCTTACTGTTTGTTTTTGAACAATAGGATAATGCATGGATGCAGAGTTGTCTATAACAATATGACATCTAAGATTGGTCTCTTCCTCATACTTTTTAGTATACAGCTTCTCTGTCTTGGCGAATAGTTTCCAATCTATATGACGCGTACTTTCTCCTATATTGTATAATTTATGTTCAGAAAACTCAACAGAAAACCCATGAAACGGACTTTTATGAATTCCGGTAATAAAACCCTCAACCACTTGTTTTGCAAGTAGCGATAAATTTTTTATTTCAGATGCTTTTACCTCAGATACCTTCATGCTATTTTTTAATACTTTGTGCGCTTGTTAAATTATCTGCAGTGTATAATAGTTTCTTTCACAAAATTGGATTGTAATTTTTTATTTATAATTTTAGATTCTAAAAATAAAAAAAGGTTTGACGTTAGCCAAACCTTTTCTATATTATAAAAAATTAAAACTACTTATATAGCTGTCTCTTATACACATCTGACGCTG
>CAJXTJ010000194.1 GCA_913061165.1 uncultured Polaribacter sp. | reverse complement strand
GAGATGTAGAGAGGTCTCGTGGGCTCGGAGATGTGTATAAGAGACAGGTATATAATATTAATGAAGGCCTTGAAACAATAACAGAAACCTTTTCTAGAATTGGTATTTTAACTACCTTTTTTGTTTCTGAAACTTTATTAGGTTTGGTTCCCCCAGAAATTTTTATTGCCTGGTCAGGAAAAACAGAAAGTCCGATATTAAACATCTCTCTTTTAGCAACATTGTCTTATTTAGGAGGTTTACTATCCTATTTTATTGGAAAAACTGCTTTGAAAATAAAAGCAGTTAAAGAATATTTAGAAGTGAAAATGGCAGAAAATTTAAAGAACACTAAAAAATGGGGTGGTTTTTTAATTTTAGTTGGTGCACTATTACCGCTTCCTTTTTCTATTGCTTGTTTGGCAGCCGGTATGATTAAATATTCTTTTAGAAACGTGGTTCTTTTCGGATTGTTTCGTTTTGCAAGATTTGCCACGTATGCTTGGGCAATTTTTCAAGTAGTAGATTAAAAAAAGGTACATTTGCATTATGGGATTAACAAATAATGATATTTTTAAAAAATTACGTGTTGCACACAAATTACGCGATACAGATATTGTAGAAATCTGCGCTTTAGTAGATTTTAAAGTTTCGAAGGGTGAATTAGGTGCCTTGTTTAGAAATGAAGACCACGATAAATATGTAGAATGTGGAGATCAAATATTACGAAATTTCTTAAACGGTTTGGTAATCCATTTGCGAGGACCAATGCCAAAGAAAGGAGAAAAGAAGTAAGTTACTTCTTGAGCTTTTAGATTGCTTCAGTTATAGATGCAAGAAGAAAAATCAAAATTTTATAAATAAAAAAAGAGAAAATTCATAGTATGAATTTTCTCTTTTTTTATGTCTTGATTCTAAAACTCTTATTTCTATTTAGAAAGGTAAGTCATCTGGCTCTTCATTAGATACATTAGCCGCTGGCTGAAATTGTTCTACTGGAGGTAAGTTAGGGTTTTGAGCATCTGTTTGAGAAACATTCTCTACTCTCCAACCTTGAACTGAATTAAAATATTTTGCTTCACCTTGTGGGTTGATCCATTCTCTACCTCTTAAGTTGATCGATACTTTTACATCTTGTCCAACTTTATAGTTATTTAACAAATCACATTTATCTTGCACAAATTCAATCATAATCATTTGTGGATATTGATCATCTGTTGTAACTACTAATTCTCTTTTTTGAAACCCGTTAGCACCAAAAGTTTGCACGTCTCCAATTAATTTTACTTTACCAATAACTTCCATAATATATTCTTAACTATTTAATTAAAAGCACTTTCCAAGCACTTTCTACATCATTCTTTTTTAAAAACTCTTGCGCAAATGTATGTTTTTTTGTGGTTTCTAACCCAATAAATTGCGGATGTTCTTTTGTAAAGTTATTAACACTTTTTTCGTTTGGAAGCTGTGCTACATTACCCAACATACCTAAATTGTTTCCTGTTAAAATGGTACTATTCTTAATTTCAGATGCAATTCTATCTACCCCAATTCCAATAGTAGTAATTGGTTTCGGGATTTCAAAAAACCCATCTCTAGCTCTAGAATAATAACTTCCCCCTGCCCTTGCTACTAGGTCTATTTTATGTTGGTCTATTGCACCGTTCTCATCTAAAACAGCCTCAGAAATATGAATTTTAACCACTTCACAAATGATTAAATTTCCAGCACCACCTTTATCACCTGTAAAAATAACATCTTTTACTTTACATTCAAATTGTACCGGAGACTCTGCAACTCTAAAAGGCTTTATCTTATCTGATGCCAACATTGTAAATCCTGCTTTCTCAAATTCATTTACACCTTCTGGGTATTCTGTAGAACTCAAAGACATTTGTTGTACAATGTCATAATTTACAATATTTATAACCACTTCTTTAGTTGCCAAAACATTATCTAACGTGTGTTTTGTAGTATTATCTCTTACTCTTCTCGCAGGTGAGAATATCATTATTGGCGGATTAGAACCAAACACATTAAAAAAGCTAAAAGGAGATAAATTCGGATTACCATTTGCATCAATTGTACTCGCAAATGCGATAGGGCGTGGTGCAACTGCACCTAATAAATAACCATGTAATTTACCTGTAGAAATTTCTTTTGGATCTATACTTAACATCTTACTTGACTGTTTTTATGTCCGTTTGAATGCGATCGATAACTAATAAATCTATCGATCATACCCAAAGGGTCATTTTAGATTTATTTTCTTTTGTAAAGATACTATCAAATTAGCAAATGAGTTATCTATAGAAACCTTTATATTTGTTTCTATGAAATTTCCAACTAACACATTAATATTTAAGAGAATTGCTGTTTTAATTTCCTTAATTATTGTTTCTCTAATCTTGTGGAATACGTATATCTTTTTTCAAAAATTTAAAACAGAAGAACGTGTTAAGATGGAAAGTTATGGTGATGCTACTCAAGAATTAAATACATTAAATTTAGAAGATTTAAACAAAGAAACTTCCTTATTACCTCTAAAAATAATTCAAAAAAATAAAAACACTCCTTTAATTTTAGTCAGTTCTACCGGAGAAATTAATGGTTTTAAAAATTTAGATTCCATTAAATCATTAGATCCAAATTACTTGAAAGAGCAACTAGAGATAATGAAAAAACAAAACAAACCTATTGCTATAAATTATTTAGGGCAAACTGATTATATTTATTACAAAGATTCAGATTTACTAAATAAGCTAACCTATTACCCGCTTGCCTTAATCTTAATTCTACTCTTATTTCTTGCTGTAATTTATTTATTCTATAGTTCTAATAAAATAGCAGAAACTAATAAATTATGGACAGGTATGGCAAAAGAAACAGCACATCAAATAGGCACACCGCTGTCTTCTCTTTTAGGTTGGATTGCCATTTTAAAAATGGAAAAAACAGACGACATCTATATCAAAGAAATAGAAAAAGATGTTGTGAGGCTAAATACAATTGCGAATCGTTTTTCTAAAATTGGTTCTACACCAAAACTTAAAAAAGAAAACATTGTTACCGTTACAAAACAGGCATATGATTATTTCTGTCTCTTATACACATCTGACGCTGCCGACGACTCCTTACGTGTAGA
>CAJXTJ010000193.1 GCA_913061165.1 uncultured Polaribacter sp. | reverse complement strand
GATCTACACGTAAGGAGTCGTCGGCAGCGTCAGATGTGTATAAGAGACAGTCAATTACTAGTTGATGATTTAAAAATTGTTCAAATCATTAAACTATTTAACCAAACTAACATATTTACAGGGTTTTATAAGCAAAACGTTATTAAATGATTAAAATACTAGTGATAGGAATTTATTTTTTCGATAGGTTTATTTTTCCAAGTAATTCCTGGTTTCCATTTTGGGGCTTTTACCTTACTTAAATAAGCATCTAATGCTTTCTCTAGTGTATGGACTTTATTAGGGAGAGATAATGCTAGATTGTTTTTCTCTTCTAAATCTTCATTAAGATTAAATAGCATAAGTTCACCACTGTCGTGGAACTTTATCAATTTAAAGTTATCAATTATGATGGCAGAATGTGCTCTTTTAAGTGCTATTCCATTTTTATAAGGCACATGAAAGATTAATCCTTCCGAAAAACGTGAAACATTTCCTTTGCCTTTATTGGCAAGTATTGCTTTAAAACTTCCTCCATCTAAATCATCTTGAAGAGGTAACTTTAGTCCAGCTAAATCAATAATGGTGGGTAGCAAATCTGAATGTGTAATGGGTGTTTTTGACTCTAATCCAGCAAGAATTTGAGGCCCTGCGATAACAAAAGGCACTCTAATTCCTCCTTCCATGGCATCCCACTTACCCCTACTTAAAGGGAAATTTGAGCCTTTATTGTACTTAGGTTTGGGAGGCATTATTGGAACAGCGCCATTATCAGACGTATAGATTACATACGTGTTTTCCTCTAACCCCAATGCCTTTAAACGCTCAAGTAATAATCCAACTCCACTGTCTAAATCTTCCGTCATTGCAGCAAAACCAGCATGTCTTTGATAGGTACCTTTTTCAATGTTTTTGTATTTTTCTAGTGTTTCCTTTCGCATCATAACATCAGAGTGAACAGCATAATGAGAAACTTGTAAAAAAAATGGGGTATTTGACTTGGCTTGTCTTTCAAGAAAGTTAATTGCCCTCTCAGTCGTACTAAATATTTTTTTAGGGTCCTCGTCAACATTATTTTGCCACTGTTTACCGCCTGCTTTGTAATTGAAAACGCCATCTTTATTTCCTGTAATACCATCACTTTCATCATATCCAAGCTCTGAGGGGTGTACACCAATTCCCCATTTACCAAAATGAGCTGTTTTATAATCTGGATTGACTTTTTTTAACAGTTTTGGAATGGTGTAAGAGGTTTGATGATTGATATGCTTGGTATTCATCCCTACTCTTATCATTTTTAAGCGCGCTGGAGTTTGTCCAAACTGAATACTATAACGCGATGGAGAGCACACTGGTGCACTGGCATAGGCTGAAGAAAACCGCATACCGCGATTTGCTAATTTTTCTAAATTAGGCGTTTGATGGTAATCACTTTTTGATTGAACTTCATCATCCATCATTTGAACAGAGGTTCCATTCCAACCTTGATCATCCGTTAAAATTACAATAAAGTTAGGGGGCTTTTCATCATTGTCATTCTTTAATTTTGAAGTTTTACAACTTAAAAAAGTTAAGATTAATCCAATTATTAATAGATACGAGGTACTGTTAGTTTTCATCTGTTATGATTTATTGTTTTTTAAAAATGATTTTGGTCTGCTTGTGCTTTGGTTATAAGTGAAGGAGGAAGTTTTCCCATGTCTTGATACTTCTCAATCATTTCTTTCAGTATTTCCTTTGCCTTTTCTGGGTACTTTTCAAAGAGATTGTTTTTTTCTCCTGGGTCTGTGTTTAAATTAAATAATAAGGTGTCATGTGCTTTTACAAATTGCTTCCATTTATTTCCTCTAAATCCTTTATAAGGCAATTTTACTTTCCATTGTCCACTTCTGTACCCCTGTAATTGTTTCCCATCAAGAAAGAGTAAATCTGAATTTTTACGATTTCCTTTATTAGTTAAAACCTTAGATATATCCAATCCATCAATAACCAAACCTTTCGGAATTGAACTCCCTGTAATATTAGCTATTGTAGGAAACCAATCCATTTGGCTGGCTACTTCAGTATTAATAATGCCTTGAGGAATTCTATTTTTCCACATAGCTACTGTGGGTACCTTCATACCTCCATCAAACGTAAATGTTTTTCCTTCTCTTAAGTCTCCTGCAGACCCTCCATCTTCTTTCATTGCTAGCCATGGTCCATTATCACTAGAAAAGACAATAAGTGTGTTTTCTAAAATTCCATGTTCTCGAAGACTTTTTAGAATTTGCCCTACACTCCAGTCTAGCTCTTGTACTACATCACCATATAAACCTCTTTTAGAAGTTCCTATAAATTCTTCAGAAGCATAGAGAGGAACATGTGGCATAGAATGGGCTATGTAGAGAAAAAACGAATTATCTTTGTTTTTTGTAATAAACTTTTGTGCTTCTTTTGTATAGGTTTTGGTAATGCATTGTTGTTTTACTTTATAGGATTCTACTTCATTTCCTCTCATATATACAACGCTCTCCATATCATTACTATACGGAATTCCAAAATACTCGTCAAAACCTTGTTGCAATGGTAAATATTGATAATGATGTCCCAAATGCCATTTTCCAACGATTCCAGTTGCATATCCTTTTTCTTTTAGTATTTCTGGAATTGTTATTTCTGTATCAGGAATGCCTGTAAAACTCTCTGGAAAAAAAACAGTATTTATTCCCATTCGTTGTGGATACCTCCCTGTTAACAAGGCTGCTCTAGAAGGACTGCAAACTGATGAAGCTGAATAGAATTCTGTAAATTTAATTCCTTGTTTTGCAATCTGGTCAATGTTTGGGGTATTGATATCTTTTGCACCATAACAACTCAAATCTCCATAACCCAAATCATCTGCAAATATATAGACGATATTGGGTTTCTGACCAAAAGAGTAGAAACACTGAATTAATAGGAATAAAAAAGTGAATTTATTTTTAGTCATTTTTAAATTAATGCGATTGTTTAAGGGGCTAATCAATGTTATTATTGGCAGCTGTTTCAAAATTACCATCAAAATCACTGAAAACACCTTTTGAAGTTTTCTTAATTAAAATAGATACCCCTGGAAGAGGTGTTTTAGAATCTCTATCTATTACAGTTCCTTTAAGTGTGATTTCTTGTGCGACCAGAATTACAGGAGACAACATCAGGATATAGAAAACTATTTTTCTCATAATATGAAGTTCTTATTATATGAAC
>CAJXTJ010000192.1 GCA_913061165.1 uncultured Polaribacter sp. | reverse complement strand
CGAGATGTAGAGAGGTCTCGTGGGCTCGGAGATGTGTATAAGAGACAGTCTATAAACTGGACATCAAAATCAACTTGTTGCAAAATTTCGCCAGTAATAACTGCATGCATTTTTTTTAGTGTTTCACGCCATTTTAAATAACCAACTCTATCCATTGGGTATTCATTTCTTTGAATTTTCCAACGACAAATATGTTGTGCCCTTGCTGCAATTTGAAGTGCTTTAGATGCATTCGGCTCAAACTGTAACAACTTTCTTGTCATTCGTTGAGAATACAATAATTCTTTAGGGTATTCTAATTCTGCAACTTGATAAGTATTCTCATCTTCAGCGTTTTTTTTATCTATTAATGCAATTGCAGTTTCAAATCTTGTAGGCTTCATTTGTTGGGTTTAATCTAAGAAGCCAATATACACATTTTCACCTTTAATCTTTACAGGATAGGTTGCAATTTTTAAATCTTCACCAGCTAAATTTGATCCATCTTCTAAAGAGAAATTTTTTTTATGCATTGGGCAAGCTACTTTAGGAATTCCTGATTTATCACCAATCATACCCAAAGAGAGAACCATTTCCATTTTATGTGGACATAAATTTTGAGTAGCATACCATTTACCCGTTCTTGAAAAGTTATACACTGCAATTTGCTTGGTGTTATGTTTTATACAAGCACCACTGTTTTCTGGAAAATCGGTTATCTTGCCAACTTTAAACCATTTATTTACTTCTGATTCTAAAACTGTTTTATAGCTATCTAATACTTCTTGCATATTTTTTGTTTTTTGTTGTTTGTTTATGATTTACACCCAAGCTTTTGGCTTTTTTTGTGCTCGCATTTTTACAAATTTAATATTATCATCTGTGTCATCAGAATTCACAAAATGTTTAAAACGCTTCATTACTTCTTCATTTTCTATTGCTTGTTTCCATTCGCATTCATACTTATTTACAAGCCCTTGCATTTCAGATTCCAAATCTTCAGCAATTCCAATAGAGTCTTCGATAACAACTTGTTTTAAATAATCTATTCCACCATCTAATTTATCTAACCAAGGGGCCGTTCTAACTAAAGGGCCTGCAGTTCTGATGTAAAACATTAAAAAACGATCTAAGTATTTTACGACTGTTTCATCATCTAATTGTTCTGCTAATAAAACGGCATGTTTTGGTGTTGCTCCTCCATTTCCACAGACGTATAAATTCCAACCACCATCAACAGCAATTAATCCAAAATCTTTACCTCTAGCCTCTGCACATTCTCTAATGCAACCTGAAACCCCTCCTTTTAATTTATGAGGAGACCGCAAACCTCTATATCTATTTTCAATTTCAATAGCAAAAGTGACACTTTCATGCATACCAAACCTGCACCAAGTAGAACCCACACAACTTTTTACAGTTCTTAGTGATTTCCCGTAAGCATGACCGCTTTCAAATCCCGCGGCAATTAGCTCTTTCCAAATCAGTGGTAATTCATGAACTTGAGCACCAAACAAATCTATTCTTTGGCCTCCTGTAATTTTAGTATATAAATCATATTTTTTCGCAACTTCTCCGATCACAATTAATTGATCTGGAGTAATTTCTCCGGCGGCAACTCTTGGGACTACAGAATAGGTTCCATTTTTTTGAATATTTGCCAAAAATCGATCATTTGTATCTTGAATTGTTGGCTGACGATTGGGAGTTTCCATAGTTACAGTAGCAAAAATTGATGCAACTAAAGGTTTACAAATTTCGCATCCATGACCTTTTCCAAAGGCATTTAAAGTCTCTTGATAATCAGAAACTTTACTCACTTTTACTAAATCATATAACTCTTGTCTGTTATAATTAAAATGCTCGCAAATAGTTTCTTTAACTTCTTTTCCTAACGATTTTAGTGTTTCATTTACCAAATCTGAAACCATAGGTTTACAGCCTCCACAACCAGTTGTCGCTTTAGTTTTTGTAATTACATCCTCTAAATTATTACAACCATCTTCAGTAATTGAACAACAAATATCTCCTTTACTAATACTTTCACATGAACAAACTTGAGCTGTATCTGGTAGGTCTAAAACACTTCCAAAAGAAGAACTTCCTTCATTTGCTGGTAAAATTAATTGCGATGGATCTTCAGGAATAGTCATTCCATTTAAATACACCTGATGCAACATATTATAATCAGTAGCATCACCAACTAGAATTCCTCCTAACAGTTTTTTACCATCATGACTAACATTAATTCTCTTATATACATGTTGTATTTTATTTTCAAAAATAATAGAATGTCCTTTTGAAGCTGGCATAAAAGGCTCTCCAAAACTTGCAACATCTACACCTATCAATTTTAATTTGGTAGACATATCTATGTCTTTTGGCATTCTACTTTCTACTTTTCCTATAATCTGATGAACAGCTATTCCAGCCATATCATAACCGGGAGCGACTAAACCATATATCATTTGATTGTACAGCGCCACTTCACCAATTGCAAAAATATTTTCATCTGAAGTTTGCATTTTATTGTTTACTACAATTCCTCCACGTACTCCCATTTCTAAACCAGCAGTTTTCCCTAATTCGTCTCTTGGTCTAATTCCGGCAGAAATAACTAACATATCTATATTTAATACATCATCTGCTCCAAAATCCAACCCAACAATGGAGGTATCTCCTAAAATCTGATTGGTGGTTTTACTTAAATGAATGTTTAAACCTAATGACTCTAACTTTAATTGCAATACTTGGCTACTTCTAGCATCTAATTGTCTTGGCATTAATTTGGAAGCAAATTCTACAATATGAGGTTCTAGACCCATATCCATAACTGCTTTTCCTGCTTCTAAACCCAAAAGTCCTCCACCTAAAACTGCCGCTTTTGCATCAGGGTTTTCAGCTTTTAATTTTGCTGCATACCCTAACATTCCTTCTAAATCTTCAATTGTTCTGTATACAAAAACACCTTCCTTTTTAACTCCTTTTATAGGAGGAACAAAAGCAGAAGAACCTGTAGCTAAGACTAAATAATCGTAATTTAAATTTCTATTTTTTGCAGTAGTTATTGTTTTTGATGCTCTGTGAATTTCAGAAACTTTTTCATCAACAATTAAATCAATTCCGTTTTCTAAATACCATTCTGCAGGTGCCATTTCTAATGCTTTTGCATCTTGGTTCTCAAAAAACTCACTCAAATGGACCTGTCTCTTATACACATCTGACGCTG
>CAJXTJ010000191.1 GCA_913061165.1 uncultured Polaribacter sp. | reverse complement strand
TACACGTAAGGAGTCGTCGGCAGCGTCAGATGTGTATAAGAGACAGGTTTAATAGAGGGCCATTGGTTCCTTTTGCTTGCATGCTAAAGGAATTATCTAGGTATAAAACGGTTTCTTTATCGGTATTCAGGGCTGTTTTGGTAGCGGTAAACGGCTGTGCAAATGCTATAATTATGCACGCTAATGCTAATAGTCGCAATAAAAGAGTAATCCATTTTTTAAGTTGAGAGCTTTTGCGCGTTTGGATGGTTACTTTCTTTAAAAAAGCAACATTGGTAAAATCTACTTGTTTAAATCGACGGAGTTGAAAAAGATGAATAAATATTGGGATGAGCAGTAAAAAGAGGGCGTAAAGAAGTTCTGGGTGTTGAAACTGCATCCTATAAATTATTGCTCAAATATATAAAATGCTGAGTAAACTACAGCTATTTCTTTACGGTAAAGATAAAGGTACTACCTTCCCCAATATCTGAATCAAGGGAAATGCTTCCACCCATTTTATTTACTAGGTTTTTAACCGTTGCCAAGCCAATACCGGTTCCTTGTTTTCCTTCCCGATCTTTAGCACCTGTTGTTTTAAAAAGATCGAAAACATCGCCTTGAATGTTTTTATCAATCCCCATCCCATTATCTTGTATGGTGAATTGATGGTGGTTTTCTAAACTTTCGTAACGTATTTTTATGGTTGTATTTTCAGATGTATTGTATTTTAAGGCGTTATCCACCAAATTAAGAACAATTTGGGTAAGTGCTGCCTCGTTGATGTTTTTGGCGATACCTTGGGTTGGATACTCAAAGGTTGCACCATGCATAATGAGCATTTCTTTTATTTTTTCAAAAAAAGAATTTAACTGGATCTCTGTTTTTTGTTTCTCTAATAACTTATTTGCCTTATAATACCCCAATGTTCCTTCTATATACCCTTTTAATGTATAAGAGGATTCTTCAATATAATCGAGATAGGTTAAGGAATCCTTATTTAAGTTACCTATATTTTCCTCTCGTAATAACCTTGTTAAAGATGTTATATTTGCTAAAGGCGACTTTAAATCGTGCGAAACTACTTGGGCAAAATTTTCAAGCTGCTTATTCCGTTTTAAAAGTTCATTTTCAGCATCTTGTAATAAATGGTTTTTCTTTCTCAGCTCAAGTAAATTTACAATTTGTTCTGCTAAAGCGATAAGTGTTTTGCATTGTACATTCGTAAGTTTTCTAGGGATATGATCATACACACATAAAGTTCCTAATGCATATCCTTCCGGATTAATTAAAGGCACACCGGCATAAAATTGAACCTGATATTCTTCTACAATTGGATTGTCTTTAAATTTTTCACTTTTTTGAATATCACTTACAATATAAATCCGTTCTTGACTTTGAATGGCTTGGGTGCAAAAAGAAATATTTCGAGAAGTTTTATCTAATGATATGCCGTGACAAGAGAGTAGGTGATTGTTTTCTTTGTAAATAAGAGAAACAAAACCAATAGGCATGTTACAAACATTTGCTGCAAGAGTGGTAATATTATTAAAATCTGGAGCAGTTTGAGTGTTAAGCAGCTTATATTCTTTAAGCGCGTTTAGACGCTCTTTTTCGGAGTTTTGGGGTTGAGGAAGTTTCATAAGTTACTTTATTTACGAAGTAAACGTATGTTGGGTTTTACTTGCAATAAAAAAAGTACACTTCTTTTATTTACACTCTATTGAAAACTCAAATGTTGTCCCTTTTCCTACTTCTGAAGAAACTTCTATCTCGCCACCAAGATTATTTATTAATTTTTTTACTGTAGATAGTCCAATGCCATTTCCTTTTTTACCATTTCGGTCTAAATTGCCTAAGGTAGTAAACAGCTCGAAAATATTTTTTAATTTTTCTTTTGGTATTCCTATACCATTATCTGAAACTTTAATATAGAGCATCCCATTTTTCTTTTCAGAATCTATATTTATAACAATTTTGTCTTTATCGTTATACTTTAGGGAGTTCCCAATGAGATTGATTAAAATTTGCTCTAATGCAGCACGATTACAAGAAACTTCGAGGTTTTCTTCGGGAAGATTAATCTCGCAATCTACATTAATATTGAGTAATTCAAAAATCTCTTCAAATAAGTGAAGGGTGTCAAATTCTTCAAACGATTTTTTTGAAGTTTTATCACTTTCATAGTGATCTAGCAATCCTGTTATATACTCACTTAAGGTAAATGAAGATTGTTTTAAGTAGTCTAGATATTCAATACCTTGATCGTCCAGATTTTCACCATACTTCTTTTTTAAAATATCTGAAGTAATAATCATATTAGCCAGCGGCATTTTCATATCATGCGAAATGATCCCTGCAAAGTTTTTTAACTGCTCATTGTTTTCTCTAAGCTCATTTTGAAGTTTTTGTAATACAATATTCTTCTTTCGCTCTTCTAATAAATTAACAACTTGGGATGCTAATGCTTTTAGTGCATTTATTTGTTTATCGGTAAGTTCTCTTGGTTTGTTGTCTAATATGCAAAGTGTCCCCAAGGCATATCCATCGGGACTGTAAAGCGTCACTCCTGCATAAAAGCGAATATTTTGCTCAGTTACAATGGGGTTGTCCTTAAAACGTATATCCTTAAGGGCGTCTTTTACTATAAAAACTTCAGCATTATCTACCAGGGCATGTCCGCAAAATGAAGTATCTCGTGGGGACTCTTGTATGTTAATCCCATGCTGGGATTTTAAGTAATTACGATCTGCATCCATTAGAGTAATAAAGGATATAGGTACATCGCAAATACTTGCCGTTAGGGTAGTAATTGTATCAAAGTCTTTCTCTGGAAGCGTATCCAGCATTTGGTAAGACCGTAACGCTGTTAGTCGTTCCTGCTCGTTGGCTGGAATGGCTGGTGTTATCAAATTTATTTCCTCCTATGGGTAAAACCCAGTTTATTTGTTAGATTGTATTATTATGTAAAACTACTAAAATTTTGTTAAGTTTCCTATGGGAATATTGAAAGAATAATTTCGTTTAAAATGCTTCAAAAACGCCTAAACCAAAAAGGGCAAAATCATATTTTACGGGATCTGAAGGGTCTAATTTACATAAAGAAGTATCTAATTCCTTTACGGCTTTTGCATCATTTTGCTTGCGTTTCAATAAAGAAAGACTTCTAGCAACTCTCCCGCTATGAACATCTAATGGGCAAGAAAGTTGAAAAGGGGATAGGCTGTTCCATATCTGTCTCTTATACACATCTCCGAGCCCACGA
>CAJXTJ010000190.1 GCA_913061165.1 uncultured Polaribacter sp. | reverse complement strand
TAGAGAGGTCTCGTGGGCTCGGAGATGTGTATAAGAGACAGCCCGTATCCGTACCCGTATTTATCAATAAATTTATCAGGTTTGGTGTCATCAGTAATAACATAGCCTATGTTTTTTGGCTTGAATTTTTCATTATATTCTATTAGAAAATTTACTAACTTTTTTGATGAGAAATACTTTCTAAAGACATGAATAACAAAGTCTGACTTTTCTAATAATTTTAAAGTATCAACCATCATCATCACTGGCGCAGTATCAAAAACTACGTAATCATATTTTTCCTTTAAATAAGATATTAATTCATCAAATTTATTATGCTCAAAAACATTGTGCCCTAAATTATTTGTTCCAACAAAAAGAGTGTCTAGTTGATTTTCTTTTATTTTATATTGTTCAAAAAGCTCTTTAAAATCATTTTCATCATCATAAATAATATCTGTGAGCCCTTTTGCGTTTAATTTGGTATTTTTATTATCAAATAATTTTGATAAATCAGGATTTCCTAAATCAGTTCCAATAAGAATTACCTTATTGCCCGTTTTTGCTAAGAAATTTGAAAAATTATAGGCAGTATATGTTTTTCCTTCATTTTTAACACATGATGTAACCATGATTGACAATCCATTTTTGGATTTAGGAATTACCATATTAATATTATAATAAATTCTTTTCATAAGTTCATATTGTATTGATTTAACCTCATTAGATGTCTTATCTTTTGTTAATTTTATGACACCTAAAAAATCAAATCCTTGAAGTTTTAGTTTTAAATATTCTATATCAACATAGAATGCTCTAAAAAAAAATAAACTTAATGAAAAACCAATTGGAAGAATAAATCCCGCAAATAAAAACATTGAAAAAGTTTTTTTCGAACTGGTTTTTGATATTACAGTATAGTCAACTTCATTAATCAATTTTATATTTGGTTCTAAAGAGGATAAATTGATTAACGCTTCTTCTTTCTTTTTGGATAAATATGCATATAAATTATTTACAAGTAAAAGATCTTTTCCTAGATTACTTAACTCAGCTTCTTTAAGTGGAATAACTCCAATCATTAAATTATTTTTTTGTTTAAAGTCATCATATTTATTTAATTTCATTTTTAGTTTATTAATATAAATATTTAAACTATTAAGAATATTAGATTTTAAAACAATCAGTTGATTTTGTGATTGTATAACAAGTGGATTTTTTTCTGTAGCCCCAACCAGTAAATTATTCTTTTCTAAAATAACTTTGTTAAACTGAGAAACCATTTGATTTATATTCTCATTTTCAATGCCAAGATAAGTTGGTAATAGTTCAAAAGCATTTTGGTTTTCAACCTCATTTATTAATTTAAGTGATACCTCACTTTGTAATGAATTGGTAAATATTTTTTGTTCAATCTCGTTTATGTTATTTAACACGGAATTGGTCTGAGTATCGGGCATATATACACCATTTGTAATTTTAAATTTAGAAATTACAGAATTCAGCGAATCAATTTTTATTTTTAAATCGAATATTCTCTTATCAATAAAATCAATCGATAATTTATATACACTTTTTTTCTCTCTAACATTGTTATCTTTAATCTCATCAATAATACCATTTAACACAGAAGAGTTTAGTTCTTTGTTAGGACCAGAATATGAGATTCCATAAACATTTGATTTTTTCGGTTGATTAACAGCATATTTTGTTTTTAATTCATTAATCGTTTGATTGACGGTAAATTGATCAATAATATAGGTGCCCTGAATTATATTGTTTAAGATTTTTGTTTTGTATTTAAATATTGAATTCTCAATTATATTTTCTTTTTTGGAAAATGAAAATGTGTTGTCATTTATTTCAATAATTACATTTTCTTTTTGATATTTAATGATGCATTGTTTTTGAGAGGTTTCATCCTTAAAAATAATTTCAAATGGTAATGATTCTTTTGTTAATAATTTATTTGATTTCCAAGTATTTTTTTTTTGAAACCTATAATTAAGATCTAATTTCTCTACTACTTGTTTTAATATCAATGTTGATTTAAAAATACTAGCATGATCTTCACTTTCAAGATTATTATTATATAAAAATTGATATTCATTGTTATTAATAAAAGATGAGGGATCAGATTGATCTTCATTAACTATTATCGATGCGTTTGTTTGAAATATGTCTTGTCGATAAGAATTAAATGCAATTCCAATAATCGAGAATATTGCTATAGATGTAATAATTATCCATCTGTGGGATAAAACAGCAAAAAACAATGCCATTATATCTATAGCATCTTCTTCTTGGATTTGTGGATTATTAGGATTCATTATCTAGTTAATAATATAATTACAGTAGTTAATAGTGAATACGCTGCAGTATTTCGTAAAATTCCAAAATCAAATGCTAAAGAAGCACTATCTGGTCTTACGTAAACTATATCATTTTGCTTTAAGAAGTAGTCTTCTGAATTTAAAAACTCATGTGAAGTAAGGTCTAAATATTTTGTTTCAATTTTGTTATTTACGTTTCTTAATAACATTATTTTAGTTGGGTCTGCATTTTTTTTAAGGTCTCCAGCTCTACTTATTAATTCTATGAAAGAAATACTTTGATTTATTACCTCAAATGCACCTGGCTTAGCTACTTCTCCTAATATTGAAACTCTAAAATTTAAAATCTTTATTCTTACATTCGGATTAAGAACATATTCTGTTATATCATTTTTTATAGATTCGGAAAGTGCAGAACATGTCATTCCAGAAGCTTTTATTATACCAATAATCGGTATATCTACATTACCTAAGCTATCCACCAAATAACCATCTAATTTTCTTGCTTCTGAATTTCTAATCGATCCAATTTTATCCATAGATTGTTGTGCTGAAAAAATCGAAGTACTTAGATTATTTAAAGAAGAAATATTAATATCAATCAAATCACCGTTAGTTATGACGGCTTCAGGGATTTTAATTGAAGTATTCTCAGGGATATCTTTGAATAATATCTTATTGCTCGAACAGCTAACTAGAGATAGTAATATAAATGCTAGAATTATATAGTTTTTAAAATGCAAAAAAAAATGTATTTATGTTTATTATGCATAATTACATTTTTTTTGATGTTTTGATAAATGTTATTTTTTAAAAATTATTGTCTTAATTTTTAAAAAATATCCTTTCTAAGCATGAACATGTACTATTTAAAAATTCCCTTACAAATCAAGTTTCTCTTTCTATAAAGACTTATTATTTATTGTCTGTCTCTTATACACATCTCCGAGCCCACGA
>CAJXTJ010000189.1 GCA_913061165.1 uncultured Polaribacter sp. | reverse complement strand
GTGTATAAGAGACAGTCCACAGACTTACTATCAAACATATTGGAGAAGAGCAGCACCAAACGTTTATGATGCGAGCTTTATTAAATTTAGAGATATAAGGTTAAGTTATGCAATTCCATCTAAAGTATTAGGTAAAACTCCATTTACAAGCTTAAACTTAAGCGCTTACGGTAGAAATTTAGGTATTCTATATTCAGAAGTACCTTATATTGACCCACAAGTAATTACTGGAGCAGGAAATGCCCAAGGTTTAGAAAATGCTCAAGTACCAGCTACTAGTTCATTTGGATTTAATATCTCTGCAAAATTTTAAAAATGAAAAAAATGAAAAAAAAATTACTCCTTTCAATTGTATTATTTGCTGCAATCGCTTTAATATATAACGCTTTTACAAAACAAACAGAAATAGAGATACTAAGAGAAAAACATACAGGTTTTCTAGCACAGAGCCCTTTTAAAGAAACACTTAAGCTTTCAAAAAAAGAAAGAAAAGCAATAGAACTTACACCTAATAAGTTTTATGAAAGACAATGGGAACTTACTCTTAATCCTGCTACAGGAAAGCCTGAGCCAGAAAAATTATTAGCACTTCAAGAAAGGTTAAGAAAAGACAAACTCTTTTCTAAAGTGCCAGGTGATGGCAGTAATAGTTGGACTGAACGTGGTCCAGATAATCAAGGGGGTAGAACCAGAGCAATTATGTTCGACCCGAATGATGTGAATGGTAAAAGAGTATTTGCTGGTGGTGTAAGTGGTGGTCTTTGGCTTAATACGGATATAACGGATGTTAATTCTGCATGGGCAGAGGTTGGTATTCCTGCAAATTTAGCGATATCCGTGATTACCCATGATCCAAATAATACGATGACATTTTATGTAGGTACCGGTGAGAGCTATACCAATGGTGATGCAAATGGCAATGGTGTATGGAAGTCTACTAATGGAGGACAAACATGGGTAAGAATATTTGGTGGTGAGCCGGGAGAAACGTACGTTATTCCTGATTCAGGTACACCTACCGGAGATGTAAAGGTTACTGTTAATTCTCCAAGTAGTATTGTGGGAAATTATTTTGGACTTTCCGGATCTTTTGGTGCTGATTTAACCCCAATATCTGGAACTTTAGTATTAGTGGATGATGGCAGTGGAAACCCTAACGAGGGGTGCAGTTCTTTAACTAATGGTGCAGCTATTTCAGGAAATATTGCAGTTGTTTTTAGGGGGTCTTGTAATTTTTCTTCCAAAGCATTAAATGCTCAAAATGAGGGTGCGCTTGCAGTTATTGTGGTTAACAATGCTTCCGGACCTGCTGTTGGAATGGCGTCAGGAGACGATGGCGATCAGGTTACAATTCCTACGTTTATGCTTTCACAAGCAGACGGACAGGCTATTATAAATGAACTCGCTAGTGGTGTTACTGTAGATTTAGAAAGCATACCTCTCGTAAGAGATTACTCTGGTTATACAGCTAAACCTGGGGTACAACATATAAACGACATAAAAGTAAGAGACATCGGGGGTGGTAATAGTGAAATATATATTGCAGCAGGAACTGCTTATTATAGAGGTGTATTTTTAGGACCTGAAGATTTTGGTCTTTTTAAATCTGTAAATAGTGGAGATAGCTGGTCTAAATTAGAGTTGGCTGAAGCAATACCAAATGATATTGAAATTGGTGCAGACAATGCGGTTTGGGTGGCAACAACAAACAATTCTTTTGGTGATGAAGCTGGTGAAATTTTTTCTTCAACAGACGGTACTACTTTTGCCTTAAAGCACAAGGTTGCAGATGGTTTGCGTACTCAAATAGCAGTATCTAGTACCAATGCATCTTTACTATATGTCTTAGTTGGTACAAGTTCTGCACCGGTAGAAATTATTTATACAGACGATGCTTTTGCAACTACTACTAGTGTATCATTACCAAATGACGCTGATAATGGGATTCCTGCAGATGATTTTACGAGAGGTCAAGCGTTTTATGACTTAATGATTGAGGTAGATCCTAATAATGATAATGTTGCATATGTTGGAGGAATTGATTTATTTAAAACTACGGATAGTGGAGGTACTTGGGAACAAATTTCTAAGTGGTCTAATAACAACAATTTAGCGAGCTTAAACGTATCTCAGGTACACGCAGATCAGCATGCACTAACCTTTTTAAACAACTCCTCTTCTATAATGATGTTTTCAAATGATGGTGGGGTTTATTATTCAAATGATGCTGGCGCAAACATAACTTCTAGAAGCAAAAATTATAACACCCTTCAGTTTTATAAAGGAGCTATAGGACAGGAAGTTGGAGCAAATGAAAAATTATTAGCAGGAGCCCAAGACAATGGATCGCAATTAATAAATAATGCGTCTGCAGGGATAAATTCTGCAAATAAAGTTACTGGAGGTGATGGCGCTTATTGTTTTATTGATAAGGATAATGAATATATGATAACCTCTTACGTGTATAATAATTTTTATTATTTAAACTATGCAACAGGGGCTCAAGTATATTCAATTGATTCAGATTCAGATTCTGGAGATTTTATAAATCCATCCGCTTTAGATAGCAATACGGATAATTTGTATACGAACGGATCTTCAGGAACTACATATCAAGTAAATAGATACAGTTTAGCATCAACTTCGGCAACAAAATATATTTTATCAGATGCTTTATTAGATGCTGCACCTACAGTATTTAAGCCATTGGCATCGACCTTTTTCCATAAAAATGTGATGGTTGGTACAGAGAATGGAAGGTTATTTACAGTAAAACTTAATGACTCTGGTGCTACTTGGACAGAAATTACAGGAGCTAATTTTGTTGGTAGTATTTCAAGTATAGCATTGGGAGATACAGAACAAGAGATTTATATAACATTTTATAATTATGGTGTTTCTAGTGTTTTCTACTCTAGTAATGGTGGTGCTTCTTGGCAAGATAAAGAAGGTGATTTTCCAGATATTTCAATAAGAGCGATCATGGCAAATCCATTAAATTCAAATGAAGTCATTATAGGAACTGATCTTGGAGTTTGGGGGACTGATAACTTTAGTGATGCAAGTCCTAATTGGATGCAAGCGTATAACGGTATGAAAGATGTACCTGTGCATAGTTTCGATTTAAGAACGGCTGACAATACTGTTTTGGCTGCAACACACGGTAGAGGTCTGTTTACTGGCCAATTTACTTCAGAACCAAGTACGCTATCTATCGATAATATCGAATTTGATGAGGCATTCAGCGTTTACCCAACAGTATCAAAAGGGAACATTACGGTTTTTGCTAAAAGTTCTTTAGGAAAGGTGAAAATGAATATTTTTGATATTTCAGGAAGGCAAGTTCATAATGAAGATT
>CAJXTJ010000188.1 GCA_913061165.1 uncultured Polaribacter sp. | reverse complement strand
CACGTAAGGAGTCGTCGGCAGCGTCAGATGTGTATAAGAGACAGATTATACACATAAAAAGGAGGCATTATTAGAGGTTATAAAAAAACAAGATGATAAGAATGCCTTTACTGCAGTTGTAAACGCTTTCGATGATTCTTCATATAAAATAAGAGTTTTAGCACTCGAAAATATCGATTTAATTAATAAATTCTCAAAGAAAGACGCCATTAATAAGATTATTCAAATAGCAGAATTTGATAAAAAAACATTGGTACAGGCCGCTGCAATTGAAACCTTAGGAAAATTAATAGATCCAGAGCTAAAGCAAATATTTATTAAAGGGTTAAATAGTAAATCGTACGCTGTAGTAGGAAAGTCTTTAGTTGCCATGTATTATATAGACAAAGATTTGGCTATAAAAGAATCTAAAGCACTTCCAGATGAGGTAAGAGAAATATTAACAACCCCATTAACTAAGATTTTTATAGAATCTAATGATGAGACAGAATTGCCTTTTATTGCAAAAAGTGTAGTTTCTGGAATGTATTTATCGGGTACAGGAGCAACAAAAATATTGTATGAAAAAGCTTTTTCAAGGATTTCTAAAAGTAATAATATGCAGGCAATTCAGAACTTAGTCGAAGATATGGTTGTAAAAGGGAATCAGTATAAAAAGTTTAGTTTCGATAAAGTGGCTATTAACTTAATGAGAACCATTATTAAGGCACAAGAAAAAAGCACAAATTCTAATAAAGAAAGAAATGTAGCTATCGTTAAAGAGGCAATGATGGGATTGTTGTAGTTTACTTTTATTAGAAACGATCTTAAGTGATGCTTTTATTTCAGAATTAGGTTCCTTATTTGTCGTAAAGTTAAATTGCTTCAATTATAAATAAGGTAAAAGAAAATACTAGTTTTAAGAAGTACTTCTTTCTTGTAAGTCCTAAACTTCAAGACTATCTATAAAAGCAATTACAATTTTAAGTACTATTCGTTAATCAGATAGTATCTTTGCACTTTATTTATTTTTATGTCTATAAACACACTTTTAATAACACCACCTTTTACACAATTAAATACAGCATATCCTGCAACCGCATACATCAAAGGTTTTTTAGATTCTAAAGATGTAAAAGCAACACAAATGGATTTAAGTATCGAACTATTTTCGGCAGTATTTACCAAAGAATTTATAGCTGCTATTTTTAAACAAGCAGACATGCTTGGCAATAAAGACTTGCCTTTGGTTTATAATCAAAAAGAAGAATATATAAATAAGGTAGATTCTGTAATGAATTATTTGAGAGTGCAAGAAGTTACAGCAGCGTATCAAATTGTGCATAAAGATTATTTACCACATGGCCATAGACGTATAAAATTAGATAAAGACTTAACAACCGAATTTGGAAAGTTAGGTATTTTAGACAAGGCAAAACATATTGCCACACTTTTTGTAGAAGAACTAGGAGATTTTATAAACGCTAATGTAGATGAGTTTTTCTCTTTTACACGCTATGCAGAGCAATTGGCAAGAGCAGCATCTAGTTTTGACACTATTGATACGTATCTTAAATATGAGACTACATTAATAGAAGATGAAATGTTGTATTTGCTAGAAGAGCAATTACAAAAAGATAGCTATGATTTAATCTGTTTTACGGTTCCTTTTCCAGGGAATTTATTTTCTGCTTTGAGATGTGCTCAATTTATAAAAGAAAAGCATCCAGGGTTAAAGATAGCAATGGGCGGTGGTTATTGCAACACAGAACTAAGACGTTTGTCAGATCCTAGAATTTTCAATTTTATAGATTTTATAACTTTAGATGATGGTGAAGGACCGTTATTAAAAATAACAGAATTCTTAGATGGTAAAATTGAAGCCGATGCTTTAGAAAGAACATATATCTGCAGAGACAACGAAGTAGTGTATGCCAATAAAATACCGAACACCATATTTCATCACAGAAATTTACCAGCTCCTAGTTATATAGGATTGCCAACAGATAAATATTTATCTTTTTTAGATGTTATGAATCCCATGCATAGAATGTGGTCTGACGGAAAATGGAATAAATTAACTATTTCTCACGGTTGCTATTGGAAACAATGTTCTTTTTGTGACGTTACGCTAGATTATATAGGAAATTACCAAAATACAACAGCAGATGATTTAGTAAATAAAATTGAAAAAATAATATCAGAAACGGGTGTAACAGGTTTTCATTTTGTGGATGAAGCAGCACCCCCTAAAATGCTGCGCGCTTTGGCAAATACCCTAATTGAAAGGAAGGTTTATATTACTTGGTGGACAAACATTCGTTTTGAAAAAACATTTACTCAAGAACTTTGTGCTTTATTATCTAAATCTGGCTGTATTGCAGTAACTGGAGGTTTAGAAGTTGCTTCTGATAGATTGTTGGAAAAGATGAAAAAAGGAGTAGACATTGCGCAAGTAGCAAGAGTAACCAAAGCTTTTTCTAATGAAAATATTATGGTTCATGCGTATTTGATGTTTGGTTTTCCTACGGAAACAGCACAAGAAACCATCGATTCTTTGGAAGTTGTACGTCAGTTGTTTCAAAGTAATTGTATTCAATCTGCTTTTTGGCATCAATTTGCCTGCACAAGCCATAGTCCGGTAGGTAAAAATCCAGAAGAGTTTGAAATTAATATTACAGGTCCGAAGTTTGAAGGTTTTGCCGAAAATGATCTGTATCATGAAGATCCAACAGGAGCAGAGCATCACTTGTATAGCGAGGGTCTTAATACTGCTTTAAATAATTACTTAAATTATAAAGGTTTTGAAATTCCTTTAGAACAGTATTTTAATTTTAAAGTACCAAATACAACTCAGGTACATCATTTAGTAGAAGGATTCTTAAAACAAAAAACACTTCAAAAAGCTTAAAGTAAAAAATATCAAGTTAAAAAGCCTGCTTTGTTCTGAAGTCCTCTTTTTATTCTTACTTCTGATATTCATTAAAAGTGCCATCTGTATAAAAAACAACAATGCGTTGTATTTTTTTTATATGTGAATTATTTTCTGAATTGAATACAGAAGGAGTAGGGGTTGTGCTATTTTCCGCTAAAACTTCAGTAATAGGAAAAACTCCAATTCCGTTTAGTAGCCATTTAATATCAACATCTTTAAATTCTGTAGTCACTTTTAGAACAAAATCTAAGCTTGGTTTGTTTCTTCCAGAAAGGATATGAGAGATACTAGAACGCTGAACACCTACCTTATCTGCGAACATAGATGCCGAAATTTGATAGTGTTCCATCACCTTTTTTAATCTGTCTGTAAAATCTTTACTGTTTATCATTGTAACATATTAAGGTTTTACAAATGTAAAACTTATGATCTGTCTCTTATACACATCTGACGCTGCCGACGACTCCT
>CAJXTJ010000187.1 GCA_913061165.1 uncultured Polaribacter sp. | reverse complement strand
AGAGGTCTCGTGGGCTCGGAGATGTGTATAAGAGACAGTAACATGCTTCACCAAATACAAACTAAGTATCAACCAGTTGGTCAATTTGAAGATACAAGATTTGAAAAAATTCATAACATAACATTTAAATCATCCGTAGAAGCTTCCGTTTTAGTTGCTCAAGAAATAGCTCAACTAATTAGAAAAAAACAAAAAGAAAAGGCAAATTGTATTTTAGGATTGGCAACGGGTTCTTCTCCAATAAAAGTATATGAAGAACTCGTAAGAATGCATAAAGAAGACGGATTAAGTTTCGAAAACGTAATAACTTTTAATTTAGACGAATACTATCCTATGGATAAGACTAATATTCAAAGTTATTTTTATTTCATGCACGAACATCTTTTCAATCATATAAATATTCCACCAAAAAATATTAATATTCCAGATGGAAATATCTCATTAGTAGATTTACGTCAATATTGTGTAGATTATGAAATGAAGATTAAAAACCTTGGTGGCTTAGACTTTCAATTATTAGGAATTGGAAGAACTGGTCATATTGGTTTTAATGAACCAGGTTCTCATTCAAACTCTGGAACTAGAGTGATTACTCTCGATCATATTACAAGAGTTGATGCTGCACCCTCGTTTTTAGGAATAGAAAATGTTCCTAGAAAAGCAATTACTATGGGCATTGGTACTGTTAAAAATGCTAAAAGAATAATTTTATTAGCCTGGGGAGCAAATAAAAGTAAAATTATAAAACAAACAATAGAAGGCGAAATTAGTGCTAATGTACCTGCAACGTATCTGCAACAACACAATAATACATCATGTATTATGGATGAGGAAGCTTCCGCTGAATTAACACGTATAAAAACACCTTGGTTAGTAAAATCTTGTGTTTGGGAAAGTAATTTAAAACTAAAGGCAGTTGTTTGGTTAAGTAACCTATTAAAGAAGTCTATTTTAAAATTAACCGATAAAGATTACAATGACAATGGCATGTCAGGCCTTTTAACACGAGAGGGAACAGCTTACAACTTAAACATTAAAATGTTTAATAAACTCCAGCACACAATTACAGGTTGGCCAGGAGGTAAACCTTTTTCGGATGATTCTAACAGACCAGAAAGATCAGAATCTGTAAAAAAAAGAGTTATTATTTTTAGCCCTCATCCAGATGATGATGTAATTTCTATGGGCGGAACTTTTGATAGATTGGTAGAACAAGGTCATGAAGTTCATATAGCCTATCAGACCTCTGGAAATATTGCCGTTTCTGATGAAGAAGCTTTAAAATTTGCTGAAGTTTCTTATGAAATAAATGTTGAATCTAAAAAAGTTAATAAAATTATTGACTTTATAAAAAATAGAAAAGGCAACAGTACTAAAGATTCTAAAGAGGTAAGAGAATTAAAAGGTATAATTAGAAAAAATGAATCTCTCGCAGCTACAAGATATTTAGGGGTACCGGATAAGAATGTACATTTTTTAAATCTGCCTTTTTACGAAACAGGTACTATTAAAAAAGGTAATTTATCTCAGGATGATATTAATATAATGATTTATTTAATTGATAAAATAAAACCTCACCAGATTTATGCTGCTGGAGATTTAGCAGATCCGCATGGAACTCACAAAGTGTGTTTAGATACTTTATTTATTGCGTTAAAAGAAATAAAATTTAAAAAATACATGAAAGATTGTTGGGTTTGGTTATATCGTGGAGCCTGGCACGAGTGGGAAACTTACGAAATAGAAATGGCAGTTCCCATGAGCCCCGATCAAGTACTAAAAAAAAGACATGCAATTTTTTATCATCAATCTCAAAAAGATGGAGTTATGTTTAAAGGAGATGATTCTAGAGAGTTTTGGGTAAGGGTAGAAGACAGAAACCGTTTAACAGCTAAAAAATACAACGATTATGGGCTGGCAGATTATGCAGCAATTGAAGCCTTTAAACGTTATCATTTTTAAAATAAGCTCCTTGTTTTCTATTAAAAAAACTACTTTAAGTTATGCCAAAAATAATGGATATTAATATAAAAATAGCTTTCACTTCTCCTTATTACAAACTAAACAACCGAGTTTGTTTTTATTCTAAAATGAATATCATAGATTTATAAACTGGATAAGTGAAGAATTCGATTTATACCTTCAAAAAGTATTCTATGTATTTTTTTAAAAAAAAGAAAAACTTCATATTACAGAGCATAAATAAAATGTGGAAATTATTGAAGATATTAACTTAGAAAGCAAGTAACTTAAAAAAGGACAAATAATTTTTGAAAAACTAAATTTAAATCAGAATAGACTAACCTAAAATTTGTTTTTTAACATTTTCGATATATGACCTACCAATAACATACTTGATTCCGTCAATTTCTACACTATTTCCTTGAACTACTTCAATTTTATCTATTGCTATAGTAAAAGATCTATGTATTCGAATAAAATTATTTGAAGGTAATTTATCTGTAAAACTAGTTAAAGTACTATGTATAATATACCTGTTTGTAAGCGTGCTTATTTTTAAATAATCTCTTAAAGATTCAATAACTAAAATTTCATCTAAATAGATTTTTTGCATTTTCTTTTTATCTACTTTAATAAAAAGATGTTCTCTTTTAGTGATTTTTAAATTGTTAGTTGAGCTATTAGAATCAGTCTCTTTTCTAGCTCTATTAATTGCTTTTAAAAATCTAGGAAAAGATATTGGTTTTACCAAGTAATCTAGTACCTCTAATTCATATGTTTTTACAGCATATTCATCATAAGCACTTGTAATAATAATTAATGGCTTTCTTTCTAAACTTTTTATAAAATTTATACCATCTAATAATGGCATATTAATATCTAAAAAAATTAAGTCTACGGTATTTTCTTTCAGGAAACTTAAAGCTTCAATGGCGCTATTGAAAGTATCAATAATGTTAACTTTATCAATTTCCAGCAAATGATTTTTTATCACGTTGATAGCTAAAGGCTCATCATCAATAATTATACAATTAATTATCATTATACTTTTATTTTAAGGTTTACGGTAAATAGCTTTTTATTATTATTAATATGCAAATCATATTCATCAGAATCGTATCCTAAAGCAAGCCTTTTTTTAACATTATTTAGACCAATACCACCGGATTGAGTAATATTTTGTTTTTGTTTTACGATTTTGGGTATTGGATTTGAAATAGTGAAGTAGAGAAAATTTTCTACTACTTTAAAATTGATATCAATTTTTACATTACCAATAATTTTATTTGCCCCATGTTTAAATGCGTTCTCAATAAATGAGAGTAATAATATAGGTGCAATTTTCTTATCAAAAATATCTCCACTTATTTGTGTATCTACTTTTAATAAATCACCATATCTTATTTTCTCTAAATCTAAATAATTT
>CAJXTJ010000186.1 GCA_913061165.1 uncultured Polaribacter sp. | reverse complement strand
TTTAGTATTCGGATACTTTATTTACTTGTTCTATAAAAACCACCGAAATATTAAAATTACTGACTCCGTTAAAGAACTGATGAAGAATATTTTAAAAACGAGAAAAACCGTTAAGTATTTCGTTATATATAACGTTGGAGCTAATGCCCTGATTATGTTGGCTATCAACATTTATTACTATTTAAACAAGGATCATTTATTTGAACTAATGAGTAAAAATTTCGATGGTTTTTCATCTATTTCCGAAGGAAGTTTTGCAACTGCGTTCTTTTTAGCTCAATTTATTATCGGTCTTCTTTTTATAGGATTAATCATATTGTTTTACCGAGTAGTTTATGGAATCTTATTAAGAAGATTAAACAAAAACTATAAGGAACTTAAAAAAATAGAGATGTAAACTAGTTGGATGCTAGATAACTGTTAACAGGTGCAATATAAGCTATTACTGCTTACTGCCTTTCCGGCTTCCTTCGTACATTTCGTAACGTACTAATCGGCTTTCTAATTTTCCGTTATAAAGCTTAATCTTTTTCGAAGTTTTTAATCCAACATTTTTAAGAGCCTCCATATTACTTGTAATTAGCCATGCTTGGGTACCGGGATAACTCTGTTTTAAGGTATCTCCTATTTTTTTATAGAAAGCATCAATATCATTAACCGAGATACGCTCATCATACGGAGGGTTAAAAAATAAGTACATCGGTTTATCTACAGGTTTTTCGCTTGTAAAGAAATCTTGTTGCTTTACTTCAATAAACTCCTGAAGGTTGGCGCTTTTAATATTTTCTTTGGCTATATTTAGCGTATATTTATCAATATCGGCACCATAAATTTTAAAATGGAAATCTTTTATCTTTTTTAAAGCTGCATTTTCAATTACTTCAAATAGATCTACGTCAAAATCGGGCCATGTTTCAAAACCAAATTCATCTCTATTTAAATTAGGGGGAATATTACAAGCAATCATAGCTGCCTCAGTTAAAATGGTACCACTACCACACATGGGATCCATAAAATTACATTGGCCTTCCCAACCGGAAAGCATAATCATTCCAGCAGCCAATACTTCGTTAATGGGAGCAATCGTACTTGCAGTTTTATAGCCCCGTTTGTGCAACGATTGGCCACTACTATCTAATGAAATAGTACAGATATTACGGTCTATGTGTACGTTAATGCGCAGTGTTGGGTGATCTAAATCTACATCGGGTCTAACCTCTTCTTTATCTCTAAAACGGTCTACAATAGCATCCTTTGTTTTTAATGCTACATATTGTGAATGCGTAAACTGTTTGGAAAAAACAGTAGCATCAACTGCAAGGCTACCATTTGCTTCCATATAATCCTCCCATTTAATTTTATAGACGTTTTTATATAAATCCTCTTCGGTAAACACATTAAAGGCAGTTATGGGCTTTAAAATCTTAATGGCGGTACGACAGCATAGGTTTGCTTTGTACATAAAACCAGTGTCACCTTCAAAAGCAACATTTCGTGTTCCTTTCTCAATTCCAGATGCTCCTAATTGACGAAGTTCCTTTTCTAATAAATCTTCTAAACCATATAAGGTTTTGGCAACCATTTTAAAATTACTTTCCATAATGTATGTTACAATTTAATGCAAAATTACAGTATTTTTGCAGGGCAAAACCCACTTCATGCAAAAAGAAACAGATCAATGGTACACATCCTGGTTTGACACACCATTTTATCACATATTATACAAGGATCGAGATTATGAAGAAGCCGGTTTTTTTATGAAAAAACTGACTTCTTTTTTAAATCTTTCTGAAAAATCGGAAATATTAGACCTTGCCTGCGGAAAAGGCCGCCATGCTAAATACCTAAATAAAATAGGCTATGATGTTACCGGAGTAGATTTATCTAACTCGAGTATTGAATATGCCAAACAATTTGAAAATAAGAGTCTTCATTTTGAAGTACACGACATGTGTCTGCCCTACCCTAAAAAGTTTGATGCCGTTTTTAATTTATTTACCAGTTTTGGTTATTTTGAAAAGGAAAATGATAATCTTCGAACCATAAAATCGATAAAAGAAGAGCTGAAACCGAATGGCTATGGCGTTATCGATTTCTTAAATATTGACTATGTGCTGAATAACTTAGTGCCTACTGAAGTTAAAACTGTAGATGGAATTGATTTCTACATTCATCGGTATCTAGAAGATGGTTATATTTTTAAAGACATTCGTTTTACTCATGAAAATGAGAGATATTTTTATACAGAACGAGTAAAAGCATTAACATTAGACGATTTTAAAAACTATTTTTTTGAAGCAGGTGTGAAATTAGTAAACTGTTTTGGCGACTATCATTTAAATGCATTTGAAAAAAATAAATCTGAACGATTAATTCTTATTTTTAATTGATGAATTATTTACTACTTTTTCTAGCTGTAGCAGCTGGATACGGGGTCGCTTTATTTTTGAAAACGAAGAAAATAAAGCAAATATCATTATACCTTGCCTTTAGTGGTGCTTTTTTGTTGGCCATTACAGTATTTGAGCTATTGCCTGAGGTTTTTGAAACGCCTTCTAAATCTATTGGAATCTTTATAATGATTGGGATTTTGCTTCAAATATTTTTAGAGTTTTTCTCTAAAGGAGCAGAGCATGGACACGTTCATCTACATGCCGACAATAAAGATTTTCCTTGGCTGTTGTTTATTAGTCTCTCCATTCACGCTTTGTTGGAAGGTTTTCCTATCTCCGAAGAAAATAATTTATTGATTGGAGTTGTCGTCCACAAAATACCTGTTGCGATAATACTGTCTTTCTTTTTTATAAAAGCCGGATATAGCAGGGGTATCACAGTTCTATTTTTGTTCCTTTTTGCTTTAATGACTCCAATTGGTAGTTTTATTTCAGAAAATAGCAGTTATATTGACACTTATCACACTGAAATTACTGCAGTAGTTATTGGTGTTTTTCTACACGTTTCTACTACTATTCTTTTTGAAAGTTCTAGTAATCATAAGTTTGATTTATCTAAAATGATTGCTGTAGTCGTTGCTATTCTATTAGCATATTTTCTCTAGATTATTTTTAAGAAAATAAATAAATAGTGCAATATACTTCCAGTAAGTACAAATACATGCCAGATTACATGGCTATACTTAATCTTATCTAATGAATAAAAAATAATACCAATGGTATAAGCCGCGCCTCCACCCATTAATAATAATAACCCTGTTTCATCTACAGCAGATTTTAAAGCTGAAAAATCAAAAACGATTAACCAACCCATAGCCAAATATAAAAGGGTAGAGAAAAGTTCAAATTTTCCGGTAAAAAACACTTTCAAAATTGTCCCTACAAGTGCTATGCCCCAAACACTCCAAAATAAAATCCATCCTAAACTATCTGGCAGGACTATTAAAACTACTGGAGAATATGTTCCCGCGATCAATAAATAAATACCTGTCTCTTATACACATCTCCGAGCCCACGA
>CAJXTJ010000185.1 GCA_913061165.1 uncultured Polaribacter sp. | reverse complement strand
CAGCGTCAGATGTGTATAAGAGACAGTAATAATATTTCCACTTGGAAAGTAAGGATATACATTCCAAACCCCATCAAAGGCTGTGCTGTTGTTATTGGGGTAGGTGTCAAAAAAACCAATCTCTGTAAATTCTTTATTTACAGCATTTGAGACATCAATCATTCTTACACCAGCGGTATAATTTGCCTGGTAATAAATATTATCTTTTACATACCCATTGTGGTCTATGGCTGCT
The DNA here is from genome assembly GCA_913061165.1 of uncultured Polaribacter sp. Classification (GTDB taxonomy): domain Bacteria; phylum Bacteroidota; class Bacteroidia; order Flavobacteriales; family Flavobacteriaceae; genus Polaribacter. Next base: position 3,241 of record CAJXTJ010000185.1, on the reverse strand, counting down.
GTAGTTCCTAAATAATCGAAATGGTATACCGGGTTGTCTAGATCTGTAAAATCAAACACAATCGTTCTTGTATTATTCCCAAAATCTCTTTCATCTAATTCATCTCCTAAGATAAAATATTTTAAATCTTCTGTAAACCATCCTTGATGGGCATAGCCTACATTTGAATAGCTAATTTTAGAAATTATGATTGGGTTTGTTTTGTCGGTAACATCTGCTAGTACCACTTCATTTTCATTGCTACCAATTAAAATTTCTTTTCCAGCATAATCTGTATCGGGTCCATTATAGGTAATTACTTGGGCATCGTGCGAGTAACCGCCTTGACTAAACCCTCCTTCAATTACTGGGTTTAAAGGGTCTTGAATATTTATAAAAATAGCACCACCACCGTAGGTAGAGCTTCTGCTTGCTCCAACTATATATGCATAACCGCTATCTTCGTTAATCACAATATTATGAGCGCTTCCAAAATCAGTAAAATTTTTGTCTGCAGTATAATTTGTTGGAGAACCGGTAACATTCCTTAAGCGTGTTAAGTCAAAAACTTGCATCCCATGATTTGCTGCTTCACTTACAATAAAAGCATGGTTTTTATACACCTTAATATCTCTCCAAATACTATTAACGCTTGCTGTAGGCAGCTTACCTAGGTAAACAGGATTGTTTGTATCTGTAATATCTATAAAAGCAGTACCATTATTTAAGCCCATAATGGCATATTCTTTGTTTGTTGTAGGGTCTGTCCACCCCCAAGAATCATTTCCCGCATCTGCGAAAAAAGCATTTAAAGGCATGTTTAAAAGTAAATCATAATCATTACAAGGATACCCATCTGCCATTCCGTTTTCACAAGGAACTTTATTAGAAGGTGCACAGGCGTCGCCAGTACCGTCATTATTTTCATCTTCTTGATTAGGATTTGCGATTAAAGGACAATTGTCTTCAGTGTCTGCGATACCGTCATTATCATCATCAGCATCACAAAGGTCTCCTATTCCGTCATTATCATTGTCTTTTTGGCCAGCATTTGGTGTGTTAGGGCAATTATCTATTTCATTTGGAACGCCATCATTGTCATCATCGTTATCACAAGTATCCCCTTTCCCGTCATTGTCAGCATCACTTTGTTCTGGATTTGCAATTAAAGGGCAGTTGTCTTCAGTATCTGCGATACCGTCATTATCGTCATCATCGTCACAAACATCTCCTTCTCCGTCATTATCGGTATCTAATTGATCTCTATTTGGAGTGTCCGGACAATTGTCTGAAGCGTTTACGATGGTATCATTATCTCGATCATTATTTATTTCTTCATCCGTAGAGCAAGAAAATAGTAGGAAAAATAAAGCGGGCAACATAAGTTTTTTTAACATCTAATATCTTTTTTAAGCAAAAATAATACATTAAATATCAATAATATAAATATAGGTGTTAAAGTAGTTCTGTCCTTTTTTAGATTCTACCTACCTTTGCGGTATGTTAGAAGATAAAAACACCCAAAAAACGTCATTAGCTGATCTAGGAGAGTTCGGTTTAATAAACCATATTACAAAATATTTTAAGATTGAAAATGCATCTACAGTTACTGGAATTGGAGATGATGCCGCAGTTTTAGATGCCTCTGAAAAACAAACTTTAGTAACTACAGACCTACTAATAGAAGGCGTTCATTTCGATTTAAGTTACATGCCTTTAAAACATTTAGGCTATAAGGCTGTAATGGTAAATTTATCTGATGTGTATGCAATGAATGGTACTGCAGAACAAATTACAGTTTCAATTGCCGTTTCTAACAGGTTTCCTTTAGAGGCAATTGAAGAATTGTATTCTGGAATTCAATTAGCATGTGAAACGTATAAAGTAGATTTAGTTGGCGGAGACACCACCTCTTCTACTAAAGGAATTTTAATTTCTGTTACTGCAATTGGTAAAGTAGAAAAGGAAGATATTGTGCTAAGAAGTGGCGCAAAAGAAACCGATTTAATTGTGGTTTCTGGAGATTTAGGTGCCGCTTATTTAGGCTTGCAAGTTTTAGAAAGAGAGAAACAAGTTTTTAATGTAGACCCAAACAATCAACCAGATTTAGACAGCTACACGTATTTAATTGAAAGACAATTAAAGCCAGAAGCAAGAAGAGACGTTGCAGGATTCTTAAAAGAATTGGCAATAAAACCAACAGCTATGATTGATATTTCTGACGGACTTTCTTCAGAAATTATGCACATTTGCTCTCAATCTAAAGTAGGGTGTAAAATTTATGAAGAAAAATTACCATTAGACCCTCAGGTAATTTCTGCTTGTGAAGAATTTAATTTAGATTCTACAATGGTTGCATTAAGTGGAGGCGAAGATTATGAACTATTATTTACAGTACCAATTGCAGATTTTGAAGCCATTAAAGGAAACCCTAACTTTTCTATTATTGGTCATATTACTGCAGAAAACCAAGGGTTGAATTTAGTAACCAGAGCTGGTCAAGAAATTGAATTGAAAGCACAAGGCTGGAATGCTACTAAAGAAGTATAAAAAACATACAAATAAATATCTAAGAACGGGTAACTTTTAAAGTTGCCCGTTTTGTTTTTTATAATGGATTGGTTATAACGTTTAGTATATGAAGCGTTTCGAGGAACGAGCTATGATTTTATATACATCTTAAGTTAGCATTTTAATAAAAAGGCTAAAGTTAAGCAATTAATCAGAAAGAATAAAAGAGTTGTTTTTTAGCTCAGTTCTTTGTTAAATACTACCTTGTTTACAAGAGGTGTTTAAGCATTAATAGAGCACGAATTTTTTTGAAATAACACCTTGATCCGTGAAAATTTTAACGATGTATACAGCAGTATTTAAGTTGTTGGTATTGAGTTGTATAGTTCTTTTTTCAAGAATTTTTCCTGACGTTGATGTTAGGAGTTGCCCCAATGAATTGTACATTTCAACTTTAGTAATGCCAATACTCGATTGCTTTGTAATGTTAATTTTTTTAGACACATTATCGTAATAAACGGCAAGATGTTGTTTAAGTACTTGGTCATCTACTCCTAAAGTTTCAGAGCCAAATGAAACATAGAATCGATCACTGTAGGTTCCTGGTTCTAAGTTGATTGATACAATATCGGATAGGTTGTATTTTACGCCACTTACCTTATCTGTTAGATATACGGTCTTATCGATATGCTGCTTTTCGTCCTGTCTCTTATACACATCTGACGCTGCCGACGACTCCTTACGTGTAGAT
>CAJXTJ010000184.1 GCA_913061165.1 uncultured Polaribacter sp. | reverse complement strand
GAGATGTAGAGAGGTCTCGTGGGCTCGGAGATGTGTATAAGAGACAGATAATAAGATGAATAAAGGTACAGTAAAGTTTTTCAATGAGTCTAAAGGATTTGGATTTATTACAGAAGAAGGAGTTGATAAAGATCATTTCGTTCACATTTCTGGATTAGTAGATGAAATCAGAGAAGGTGATCAAGTTGAATTTGACTTACAAGAAGGAAACAAAGGATTAAATGCAGTTAACGTTAAAGTTATATAATTTAAATTCATATTTTTTCAAAATAAAGCCCATCTTATAAAGTTGGGCTTTTTTCTTGTTCTAAATTTAAATATAGTATTTTACTTGAACCTATTCTAAAGTTTCTTAGAAACCATATTTAAACTCGCTAAAATAATCCCCAATAATACTGCATATAAAAAAGGCAACCCATAAAAACTGTTGTTACCTTTGTAAAAAAATATTTTAATGTCAAAAAAATTTTCAGATTTAAGAATTAATAAAGAATTACAACAGAGTTTAGTCGATTTAAAAATCACTACTCCCACAGAAATTCAAGAAAAAGTAATTCCTATTGTTTTAAATCAAAAAGAAGATGTTGTTGCTTTGGCAAAAACCGGAACCGGTAAAACAGCTGCTTTTGGTTTACCGTTGTTACAACTCATTGATATAGAGAATGAAAATATTCAAGCGGTAATACTCGCACCTACAAGAGAATTAGGTCAGCAAATAGCTAGTAACTTAGAAGCATTTTCAAAATACAGTCCTAAAATTTCCATTGCTACTATTTGTGGTGGAATTCCGATTAAACCTCAAATAGACCGTTTAAAAGAAACTACACATATTGTTGTAGCAACTCCAGGAAGGTTAGCCGATTTAGTAAAAAGAGAAGCGGTTGATATTACTAAAATTGCTTATTTTATATTAGATGAGGCAGATGAAATGGTTACTGCTTTAAAAGAAGGTTTAGATAGTATTATCAAAGAAATTCCGAAAGCAAGAAGAACCTTACTTTTTACGGCTACCATGCCAGGAACCATCAAGCAACTAGTGCAAAACTATATGTCTAAACATGTAGTTCATATTGAAGCTAATATGGAAACAGTTGGTCATCAGGGCATCGATCATCAATATGTAGTTGTAGCACCTATAGAAAAATTAGAAGTTTTACTGCACTTTTTAAATTCTAAATCAGGACAAAGAGGTATTATTTTTTGTAAAACGAAAGCAGCTGTGAACAAACTAGCTAAAAACTTGGCAATTAATAAATTTTCTTCTGGCGCAATTCACGGTAGTTTAACCCAAGGAATTCGAGATCGAATGATGGGGCAGTTTAGAGATGGACATATTGATATTTTGGTAGCAACAGATTTAGCAGCGCGTGGAATTGATGTAAAAGACCTTTCTTATGTTGTAAATTATCATTTACCAGACACGTATGACGCCTATGTGCATAGAAGTGGTAGAACGGCTAGAGCAGGGGCAAGCGGTTTGTCTTTAACTATTATTCAAAAAGAAGAAGCACAAGATATTTCTGACTTTGAAAAGGCATTAGACATTCGTTTTAACGCTTTTAAAAAGGCAGATGCAAAAAGTATTGAAGAAAGTAATGGGTTAATTTGGGCAAATAAAATATTTAAAACAAAGCCCAATCGCTCGGTTTCAGAAGATTTTAAATCTCAGATTAAAACAATTTTTCATCATTTAACAAAAGAAGAGTTAGTCGATAAGATTTTAGCGAATTATATTGCAACTGCAAAAACGACTTCCATCTCTTCAGACATTTCAAAAAAGAAGAAAAAGAAATAGTTTATCCTATTATGAGCCAGTTAAAAACAAATGAAGAAATAGCATCTTGCATTGCTACTATTCAGAAGTTATTGGAAGATACCAATCAACTTTTTGAAATACCAGAAGCACAAAGAGTAGCACTTTTTAAGGTTGCTGGAGAATTATCTCGTCCAAATCGTGACGAATTTCAACGGCGTAGAAAAGATGCTAAAAAAGCAGCTAAAAGAAAGCAAGTAGAAAGCGATAAGCATGCACGTAAATCTACCGGAATTCGCTCGGCTAGAGAAGCAGCTTTATTTGTGGCTCCTAAATTATTAGCGGCGGCTTCAATTTTAGAGAATACCCAAGAATTAGAATCACCTAGAAACTGTTATGTCTGTAAGGCTGTATTTACAAAATTGCATCATTTCTATGATACCATGTGTTCTGATTGTGGCGATTTGAACTATGCAAAACGTTTTCAAACCACCGATTTAAAAGACCAAGTAGCCGTAATTACAGGTTCTCGATTAAAAATAGGATATCATATTACCTTAATGTTATTGCGTTCTGGTGCCACGGTTGTTGCAACTACCCGTTTTCCTGCAGATTCTGCAATTCGTTTCTCTAAGGAAGAAGATTATAAAGATTGGGGAGATCGTTTACACATACATGGCTTAGATCTAAGGCACATTCCAAGTGTAGAGATTTTTTGTAATTATATAGAACAAAAATACAACCGATTAGACATTCTAATTAATAATGCCGCACAAACCGTAAGAAGACCTGCTGGTTTTTATTTTCATTTAATGGAAAATGAAAAGAAACCGATAAATCAATTACCAAAGTTAGCGCAGCCTTTGCTAAAGGAACATGCTTTTTGTTTAGAAGAACTTTCTAATTTAAGTGTTTCTACAGTGAAAACTAGTAAAAATAACGTGTTACCAGTTACATGGCACGGACCAGAACCAGGCATTGGCTTAAGAAATTCGGCAGAATTATCTCAAATTCCGTATAGTTTTGACAATTCTTTGCAAACAGCAGAAGTTTTTCCTGAAGGTGAATTAGATGCCGATTTACAACAGGTAGATTTAAGAAAAACAAATAGCTGGCGTTTAAGATTGGGTGAAATTGAAACTACAGAAATGGTAGAAGTACAGTTGGTAAATGCTGTTGCGCCATTTGTTTTGTGCAATCGTTTGTCTAATTTAATGATGAAAGAGAATACGGGTAAAAAGCACATTATAAATGTTACCGCGATGGAGGGGAAGTTTCACCGATTTAAAAAGGTAGATAGACATCCACATACAAATATGGCAAAAGCTGCCTTAAACATGCTTACTCATACTTCTGCTTCTACATTTGCAAAGTCTGGTATCTACATGAATGCTGTTGATACTGGTTGGGTTACAGATGAAGATCCTGCAGAACTTTCTAAAAAGAAAGAAGAAGTACATGATTTTCAACCACCTTTAGATATTGTAGATGGTGCTGCTAGAGTTATGGACCCTTTAATTGACGGAATCAATACTGGTAAACACTGGTGTGGTAAATTTCTGAAAGATTATTTTCCTATTGACTGGTAGGTTTAAAATTCTTATTTTTTTACTGAATAGACTACTTCGATTAAGAGTAAAAAAGCTTTTAATACTAGTATTATTTACTTTAAAGAAAACAGTGGCGTGTTTGCCTATATTCACCGTAAAGTAGCTGTCTCTTATACACATCTGACGCTGCCGACGACTCCTTAC
>CAJXTJ010000183.1 GCA_913061165.1 uncultured Polaribacter sp. | reverse complement strand
CACGTAAGGAGTCGTCGGCAGCGTCAGATGTGTATAAGAGACAGCCAAAAACGTTCTGCTATTGCTGCAGTTCTTGGCCAAATTCTAGAGTCTATCGTTTTTGAGGTCACCAATTCACTCCACATCGTTGCTTCTGCTCCTAAAATTCTTTTACGTTCTTCTTTGGTTAAAACAACATCTCCTATTGGGTCTACTGAATAGTGATGTGTTACAGACAACATTCTGTCTATGTAGTACCCTGTAGACAATACTCCTTGATACCCTCTTTTTGCAGCTTCTATTAAAGTACTTTGTTCCAAACCCTCACGTTTTCCTCTCCAAGAGTGAATAACTGCAGAGGTTGGTAAAGAAGGTGTTAAAATTTCGTCCCAGCCCATTAATTTTTTTCCTAATTTTTTTAATATTTTCTCTAATTTTATATTAAAATAGGTTTGTAATTCATGATTGCTTTTTAAATTATGCTCTTTTTTAAATTCTTGAATTTTTTCATTCTCGTCCCAATGTTTTCCTTCATTTTCATCACCACCAATATGAAAATATTCATCAGGAAATAAAGGAGTAATTTCTGTAAATAAATTTTCTAAAAAAGTATAGGTTGCCTCTACAGAGGGGTTTAAAGTAGGGTCAAAAATGCCAGAAAATCGTTCTATAGCGTAATTAGCTCCCTCTTTACTTCCTAATTCTGGGTAGGCTGTTAATATTGCTGTCGAATGACCAGGAACATCAAACTCTGGGATAACTCTTATTCCTAAGTTTGATGCGTATTTTACAATTTCTTTCACTTGTTCTTGTGTGTAAAATAAGCCATCTGACGCTTTTTCCTGTAACTTTGGGTAGACTTTAGATTCTACTCTAAAACCTTGGTCGTCTGTTAAATGCCAGTGAAAAACGTTTAACTTTACAGAAGCCATCGCATTTAAATTACGCTTTAAAACGGACATGGGTTGAAAGTGACGTGCAGCATCAATCATTAAACCCCTCCAAACAAACCTTGGAGAATCTTTGATGGCAACTCCTTCAAAATAATATCCATTTTGGTCAAAATTAACCAGCTGTAAGAGTGTCTCTAATCCTCTTAAAGCACCAACATCTGTTTTTGCTTTTATTAAAACGCTATTTTCTTTTACTTCCAAAGAGTAGGTTTCATCACTTTCGATGGTTAAATTTGATACGGTATCAAAACTAATTTTTATAGATGCTTTTTCTTGTTTGATAGGGAAACCAGCATCAATAAAAACACCGGTTCTGTTTGCTAGTCTTCTTAAAAACTGAACAGAGGCATTGGCAACTCTTTTTTTAAAATCTTCGCCAGCAATAGAAATTGTTACTGTTTCATCTATTTTAAACGGAGCATTATTTTCACTAATTTGCTGCGGCCAAGGCATTAAATTATATTTTTCCTTCAGTGTATCTTGAGAAAATAAATATTGATGAAATACTCCAATTACTAAAATTAAAATAATTTTTTTCATTTGTTACGTTTTATATATGTGTGTTTTTTTGCAATTTATAAATTAATAATGATACCTTTTAAAGGCTTCTATTGCGGCATAGTCAGTCAGACCTAAATCGTTGTATTTTTTTGCTGTTAATCGATTTCTATCTTCAACTCTAACCCAAAACTCTCTAGAGTCGTCTCCTTGAAACATCACACCATCTTTTTGAGACTGATGATAAAAAATAGCATGTCTTTTTCTTAAAACTTGCTCTGGACTCATAGGTACAGCCATTTCAATTTCATGAGAATCCCACTCATGCCAAGCACCTCTATACAACCAAACCCAGCAATCTTTCATGTATTCTTTTTCAGACTTCATTTCTTTTAAAGTCGCAAAAAGAGCATCTAAACAAACTTTATGTGTTCCGTGTGGATCTGCTAAATCTCCAGCAGCAAAAATTTGATGTGGTTTTACAGTATCTATAATGTTTTTCATTGCGGCGATATCTTTTTCAGATAAATTTCCTTTTTTTATAGTTCCTGTTTCGTAAAAAGGAAGGTTTAAAAAATGCACATTTTTATCTGGCAAACTGAGGTATCTGGTTGCGCCAAGCGATTCACTTCTACGAATAGCTCCTTTTAGTTTTCTAACATCTAGAGAATCTACAAGGTCATTCCCTTTTTTATTTTTGATAAATTCAATAATACCGTTCACTTTTTTAGAGTCTGTACTAAACTCTTTAGAAATCTCTGCAAACTTTAAAGCCTCTTCATCTGAAACAGCAATATTACCAGACGTTTGATATGCTACATGCACTTCATGCCCTTGTTGCACTAATCTATCAAATGTTCCGCCCATAGAAATTACATCATCATCGGGATGCGGACTAAAAATAATAACTCTTTTTTTACTAGGATTGGCTCTTTCGGGTCTATTAGAATCTTCCGCAAAAGGCTTTCCTCCAGGCCAGCCTGAAATTGTATGCTGTAGCTTGTTAAACATTTTAATATTTAAATCATATGCGGTTCCTTCTTCTACTAAAAGGCCAGACATGCCATTATCATTGTAATCTTGGTCTGTTAATTTTAAGATTGGCTTGGCTAAAAGGTTGCTTAACCAAGTAACAGCTTTCAACTTTAAAGGCGCATTCCACACACACGACTTTACCAGCCAAGGCGTCTTTACACGGGTTAATTCCGAGGAGGCTTCTTCGTTTAAAACAAAGGTTGTGTTGCCATGTTGTTGTAAATAAGTGGCAGGAACTGTGGCACTAATATCTCCTTCTATGGTTTTTTTTAAGATTGTGTTTTTATTTGCTCCCCAAGCTAAAAGCACAATTCTTTTTGCATCTTTTACGGTTCCTATTCCCATGGTAATTGCTTTTCTGGGAACATTTTCGATTCCGAAAAATGAAGGAGCAGCATCTATTCTTGTAATGTGGTTTAAGGTGATTATTCTTGTTCCAGAATTAAGGTGAGAACCAGGCTCGTTAAAACCAATATGACCCGTTCTACCAATACCTAAAAGTTGAAAATCTAAGCCTCCTAAAGCTTTAATCTTCATCTCATAGTCGATACAATATTGGTGCAGCTGGTCTATAGAAATAGCACCATTAGGAATGTTGATATTTCCTGGCAATATATTTACATGATTAAAAAGGTGTTCGTGCATAAAGTAAAAATAACTCTGAATATTACTTTTATCCATCGGAAAATACTCATCTAAATTAAAGGTAATCACATTCTCAAAGCTTAAACCATCTTCTTTATGCATTCTAACCAACTCTTCGTATACTTTTATTGGAGAAGAACCAGTGGCTAAACCTAAAACACATTTTTTATTTTGATCTTGTTTTTCTTTTATTAAACTTGCAATTTCTTGAGCAACTAAAATAGATGCTTCAAAAGATGATTTGAAAGTTACATTATGAATTTTCTCAAACCTTGTGTTTTCAAATTGACCTATAGGCTGGTGTTTTGTGTGTAATTTCGGAAACATAATATATATTTTAAAACAGTTTATTCTCTTTGAAGTAAAAGTAGTGTTGCTCTTTTTTCTAATATAATTTATTCGACCAAAAACAGTAATTTACGCATAAAAAACCTGTCTCTTATACACATCTCCGAGCCCACGAGACCTCTCTACATCTC
>CAJXTJ010000182.1 GCA_913061165.1 uncultured Polaribacter sp. | reverse complement strand
GTAAATACACTCTTATTCAAAAGGAACATGAAACCATATATGCGTATACGCGTGTTTTAGACGAAGAGAAAATGTTAGTATTGCTAAATTTTTCTGAAGAAAAATCGAGTATTAGTATTCCATATTTAAGTAAAAACCCAAAAGTTTTAATAAATAATTACAACCGTTTAACAATCACAAAAAATAGTATAGAACTAGCACCTTATCAAGCAGTAATTATAAAACTATAAAATAAAACCATGATGAAAATAAAAAAACCCAGCCTCTCCTTTTGGCAAATTTTTAATATGAATGTTGGTTTTTTAGGAATCCAATATAGTTTCGGGTTGCAACAAACAGCCATCAATCCCATCTTTTTATATTTAGGAGCACCTGAAGATATGCTGCCAATTTTAAATATTGCGGGTCCTGTTACTGGTTTACTCGTACAGCCAATTATTGGTGCTATGTCAGACAAGACATGGTCTAATAAATGGGGAAGAAGGAAACCTTATTTTTTAATTGGAGCCTTACTTGGTAGTTTATGTTTGTTCGCATTTCCTTACAGTCCGGTTTTATGGTTTGCTGTAGGTTTATTATGGATCTTAGATGCTGGAAATAACATGGCAATGGAACCTTACAGAGCCTTTGTGGGCGATAAACTACCAGAAAAACAACTTAGTCTTGGTTTTCAAATGCAGAGTCTTTTTGTAGGTGCAGGTATTTTATTAGCAAATGGTTCTATCGTACTTTTTCAATATTGGTTTGGAGGAGATGCTACAGAAGAAGCAGGTGTTATCCCACAGTGGCTGTATTATTCTTTCTTTATTGGTGCTTTTTTATCTTTAGTAACCATTTTATGGTCAGTTATAAAAACACCTGAAATTCCACCATCTGTCGAAGAATTAAAAGAAATTAATACGATTAAAGCTTTACCAATTAGTAAAAAAATGGCCAAACCTTTTTCAGAAATAACAGCAGCTATAAAAGACATGCCAAAATTTATGTGGAAAATAGGGGCTGTCTATTTATTTCAATGGTATGCCTTATTCATTTATTGGCAATTTACCACGCCCTTATTTAAATTAACAATGGGATATTCAACTTCCGAAGCAGCATCACAAGCAGCAAAAATGAGCTTAACGTATAATATTGTAACAATGGTTGTTGCACTTGCTTTAGTGCCATTAACCTTAAAATTTGGTGGTAAAAAGATTTATGCTATAAGTTTAGTTGGTACAGCAATTTCATTATTCTGTATTCCTTATATTTCAGATCCTCTTCTTGTTTTATTACCAATGATACTATTCGGCATCGGTTGGGCTGCAATGATGGGAATACCTTACACCATGGTTTCAAAAATTGTACCTCAAAACAGACGGGGTGTTTATATGGGTATTTTAAACATGATGATTGTAATACCAATGTTTATTCAAACCCTTACTTTTGGGCCAATATATAAATATATTTTAGGTAGTGACGCCATAAATGCAATCCTTTTTGCAGGTGCCTTTTTTACAATTTCTGCATTTTTAGCCACGCGATTGAATGAAACTGCAAAGAACAAGTAATTTTAACTCATACTTTTTACTATGAAAAATATCGGCATCAAAATAGCACTTTTCTTAAATTACTTTGTTTTTGCATTTCTATTGAATAGTGTAGGAACTGTCATATTACAAGTGCAACGTAGCATGGATGTTTCTAAAGGTAGTGCAAGTGTTTTAGAAGGGTTTAAAGATATTCCAATTGCCATTGCTTCTTTTATTTTAGCTTCCTTTTTACCTAAGATAGGATTGAAAAAATCGATGTTATTGGGCTTGGCTTTGGTCTCTATTTTTTGTTTTATAACTCCTTTCACAAACGGATTCTGGTATTTTAAAATCCTATTTTTAGTCATTGGAGTTTCTTTTGCACTAATTAAAATTGCAGTATTTGCTACCATTGGTTTAATTACAAACAATCAAAAAGAACACGGTAGTTTTATGGGGATTTTAGAAGGTGTTTTTATGGGTGGTATTTTGTTAGGAAATATTGTTTTTAGTCTTTTTATAGACGATGCTAATCCAAAATCTTCCAACTGGTTAAATATTTATTGGTTTATGGGCGGTGTTGCACTCTTGGCTTTTATGGTGCTTTTTGTGTCGAAACTAGATGAATCACAGGCAACCATAGAAAAGCGTAAGTTCTCCGAAGACTTTAAAGAGATGCTGTTATTAATTGTTAAACCATTGACACTCATTTTTATAATCAGTATTTTTCTATATGTGTTGATAGAACAAAGTTTCCAAACTTGGTTTCCAACTTTTTACACAGATATTATAAACGCGCCCGCAAGTATGGCAGTGCAGGCAGGAGCTGTTTTAGGTGGCGCATTTATGATTGGTCGTTTTTTAGGTGGCTTTATTTTAAATAAAGTAAAATGGATTTACCTGCTAAGTTTTTGTTTAGTAGCCTCAGCAATTTTAATAGTACTCGTTTTACCACTCTCCGGAAATTCGAGCACTGAAGGATTAATAACTTGGTCAAATGCGCCGACAGTGGTTTATCTGATGCCTTTAATTGGCTTGTTTTTAGCACCTGTATATCCTACTATAAATTCAACAATTTTATCTTCTTTACCAAAACACATGCATAGTTCTATGGCCGGTTTAATAGTAGTTTTTTCTGCTTTAGGAGGTACTACAGGCTCTATAATTACCGGAAATGTTTTTCAAAAATATGACGGTGCTACTGCCTTTTACTTATCCTTAATCCCGCTTATCGGAATCCTTATTTCCATATGGATCCTATATGCTAAGACTAAAAAGAATACTATAATTTCAGAATGATTTTCACAATACAAATAAGAGAAACCTTAAAAAACCTTCTCATTCAAGAAGATACAGATGGCGATAAAAAAATTACCATTGAAGATAAGGGCCCAAAAGAATTTGTAATTAGAGCAACTTCTGGGAAAAACTATCCAATAAAGGGCACGTATTATTTATCTAATTTATTGCAAGAATTAGTACGAGCAAAAAATAAAGGGTTAGAGGTCTTAGAACTTGACATTGCTAGAATAGAAGAGCTTCCTGTTAATAGAATTTCAAGAAGTATAAAGGATTATTATTGGCAAGGATTAACAAGAACTATGGATGAAAAAGGGATTGAAGCCCTACTTTCCGACACTAAAAACGATACTTTAACTGGTGATATTTTAAATATTTATGTTCCTTTTGAAGATACTATTGCATTACAATATTACCAGCAGTTAGAAAAAAAATTACCCATAGAAACCATTCAATTGCCTGAAATAATTACCCCAGAATTTGTGAAAAGCATCAACACAAAACCTGGTATTTTAGCGTTGAAATTAATCAATGAAAACGGTAATATACAAGGGATTCCTTTTGTGGTCCCAGGTGGACGTTTTAACGAAATGTACGGTTGGGATAGTTATTTTGAATCTGTAGGTCTAATTATAGATGGTAAAGTAGCTTTGGCAAAAGCCATGGCAGACAATTTTCAATATGAAATTGAAAATTATGGTAAAATTCTAAATGCAAATAGGTCTTACTATTTAACGAGAACACAACCTCCTTTTTATACCCTGTCTCTTATACACATCTCCGAG
>CAJXTJ010000181.1 GCA_913061165.1 uncultured Polaribacter sp. | reverse complement strand
ACACGTAAGGAGTCGTCGGCAGCGTCAGATGTGTATAAGAGACAGAAAAAGCGATTTGGAACGAAAGCTCCTTCAGAAAAAGAGATAATTAATGCTTATCAACAATTTATTGGGAACTTAAGAAATCAGTATCCAAAAGCAGATATTATTTGTACGCTTGGAGGCATGGATGCTGCAAAAGAAGGCTCTAAGTGGAAAGAATATATTAAAACTGCAGTCGCAAATATTGATGACAAAAAAATGCATACGCATTTTATGCCTTATTTAAAATCAAAAGGGCATCCTACGATTAATGATCAACAAACAATGGCTAAAAGTTTAATTGAATTTATCGATAGTAATATTGAGTGGTAATTATTTATTCTGTTGTAAAAGATGCTGCTGGCAAACCTTCTTTATTAAATAAACTAGCGATTCCTTTATCGCTCCAAGCATAACGAGCATACACTGGTTTTTCTATAGTTTTAGCATATAATTTAACATTGTTATCTGTAATTTTCGCACTAGCTGTAACGTATTTTTTATCAGCACCAGCAATCTCAAATCCTTTCAATTTAGAATTAATAGTTGTCAAACCAGATCCAATATGATCGAATTGAAGTATTAATTTATTTCCAGATATTGTATGCTTTTTATATAAAGGACCAGAAGCAACTATTTTATTATTGTAATCATTTTTTAATGCAAGTCCTGCAAGTCTGCTACCAACATCTTGTTTGTTAGCAGGATGGATATTCGTAAAATCACCGATATCCATTGTAACCACCATACCTGTATTTTTGGTTTTTAGGCTTTTTCTTTGAGCATCTCTTAAATCCATAGATCCTTCCTTATTTGGCGGAGTTCCATAATTATATGGCGCAATTTGAACAAAGTAAAAAGGAAAATCTGTTTTCCAATGACTACGCCAATCATTAATCATTTTTGGGAATAATCTAGAATATTGTTCTGCTCTACCAACATTAGATTCACCTTGATACCATATAGCTCCTTTTATACTATAGGGAACTAGTGGATGAATCATAGCATTATAAAGAACACTTGGTAAATTAGGGCCCATCACCATTATTTCTGGTCGCTTAGAAAAATCAATTTTATCTAAATCATAAACATAAAATTTTCCATTATACATTTCTGCCATAGGTTGATATTTCCAAGACCCACTTAAAGAAATAGTGATGTTGTTTTTATTAGATAGCTGTAAAGTTCCAGTTATTGTTCCAGGCCCACCCGCATCTATAGCTCTTATTGCTATCGTATTTTTTCCTTTTTTAAGAAGTTTTTTAGAAATAGTATATACTCTTTCTGTTTGATGGTGTCCACTACCTATTAAGCCACCAACTTTTTTACCGTTAAAATAAACAGCATCCATATCATCAATAACTCCCATCAAAAGTGTATAATCAGCAGTTATATCCACTATTTCAATATCTTTTCTGAGCCATACAGCTCCATCAAATTCCCAATCATTAAATATATCATATCTACCTGGTAGTTCTATGTTTTTCCACTTTTCAGTGTTAACACTAGATTGAGAAATTTTTAAATCGTTAAAACTTAATGCTGCCCAACTTTTATTTGTTTGAGGTATGTGCAAAGAGTCTAATTTTGAATACCAATCTTTGGTCTTTTGCCATTCTTTAAGGTCTTGTAATGCAGCAATAGATTTCTTAAAACCACCTAGTTCTTGCAGAGTTTTGCTGCTTGTCCAAGCTTCTGCCACTGTTCCACCCCAACTAGAATGAATAACTCCAATCGGAATATTTAATTCTTTATATAGACGTCTTGCAAAAAAATATGCAGTAGCACTAAAATCTTCAACTGATTTTGGCGAACAAATGTCCCATTTACCACTAACAGTATCAACAACTTTTAAGTTAAAGTTTCTTGTAACATTAAACATTCTCACTGCTGAATAATTGGCTTTTGCTATTTCTTCCTTAGAATTTTTTATAGTATCATTGGGAGGCCACCCTTTTAGAGACATCTGCATATTTGATTGACCAGAAGCCAACCAAACCTCTCCAATCATTACATCTTTTAACAAAACTGTTGTGTCTTTTGTGATAATATTTACTTCATAAGGCCCACCAGCAGTAGGTGTAGGTATATTTAGTTTCCAATTGCCATTTTTGTCTGCAACACTTTTTGATTCTTTTCCCCAACTTCCGCTAACTATAACTTTTCCATTTGGTGTATAAGTTCCCCAAAAAGCAACATCTTGTTTTTGTTGTAATACCATATGATTAGAAAAAAGAGAATTTAATTTTAATTCTTGTTGTTCTAAAGGCTTACAAGATGTTAACAACCATAAAATAGAAAAGATAATTAAACTAAAAACACTCTTTTTCATAATCATTTATTTAATGCTTTATTTATAGCTATTTCAGCTAACTTTTCCATCACCAAATACCCATCTTTATTAGGGTGAACAAGATCATTAGCTGTTGTGTATTCTGGCACTTTTAAACCACCTTTGTCATCTACCATGGCTGCATAATAATCTAAATAAATGAAATTATTTTCTTCCGAAATTGCTTTTAAAGCTTTGTTAATTGTAATAATTTTAGATGCAGGATCTAGCCCTGGTTTCCATGGATAGTCTAGAGCTGGTAAAATTGAAGAGATGATTACCTTTATATCATTGGCATTTGCAATTTCAGCCATAGATTTAATAGTGCTTATGATAGCTTCTAATGATATGTAGCCAGAATTACCTGCAATATCGTTTGTACCAGCTAAAATTATTACTGCTTTTGGATTTAGATCAACAACATCTTGTCTAAATCTTAACAGCATTTGTGGCGTAGTTTGCCCACCAATACCTCTATTGATATAATCTCTGTCTGTAAAAAATTCTGGACGTACCTGAACCCAACCTTCTGTAATTGAGTTTCCCATAAAAACAACTCGATTATTAGGTGTTGTATGCAATTTAAGTTCTAAGTTGGCCTTGTCATAGCGCCTTGTGTTTGCAAATTTATTCCAATCTTGAGAATATGTAGCTTGAGCAAGTATTTGTATTAAAAATAACACTAAAATAACCGGTTTTAAATTCATGTTTATATTTTTAGAAATAGTTTATTTTCAGTTTGGTGATATGATTAATTATTAATTTAATTAATAACAAAAATAAAAAATATTTCATTACTTAATAAATTTTTTCGATAAAGGTAATGTCTTCGGGGGTGTAATACAATTTTTAGCAAGAAGTTAAAATTAATGCTACCACCTAAAATAAATATTTTACAAATTAGTAAGACTTAATTTGTTTAACATTTGTGTCTGTCTTTAAACTGTATTGATTGATTAGTTCAGTTTCCAACTTATTTAAGTGATTGTTCACAATCTGTGAATTAATAACCTGGTGACTCTAAATGCTGCTCGAGAGTATTCAATTTTCTTTATTTCGTCTGATGTAGCTGCTTATTATAATAAATCAACCATGATTAATGACTGTAATTTACTTATAATAAAAAGAAGTAAAAAGAGGTAAACCCTAAAAACTCCTGGAGATACCACTTACAAACCCAAACTTTAAAGTTTGGGTTTTTTTGTGCTTATATTTTCCTATTTACAGAAACTAAAGTAGCTGTAAAACATCATTTAAAATCGGATTGGTATTTTTTTGGTTCCAAATTAAAGAA
>CAJXTJ010000180.1 GCA_913061165.1 uncultured Polaribacter sp. | reverse complement strand
CGAGATGTAGAGAGGTCTCGTGGGCTCGGAGATGTGTATAAGAGACAGATTCTTAGTAGTTGTGAAAAAGATGATAATAAAAATCCAGAGGAATGTTACTCAAATAATAATGCACAGTCCATAGTTCACGATGGTATCAATAGAGAATATGTTTTATACATACCTAATTCATATGATGGAACATCTTCTGTTCCACTAATGCTTAATTTTCATGGGTTTGGTGGTAGTGCAAGTGATTATATGCAAGAAGCAGATATGCGCTCATTGTCAGAAGCTGACACTTTTATTTTAATCTATCCTCAAGGTATCTGTTTAGATGGTTTATCTCATTGGAACGCTTGTCCATCAGGAGGAGACAATAAAAGTGATGCTGATGATTTTGGTTTTGTTGAATCCATGATAACTGAGATCTCATCTCAGTATAATGTAGATATGGAGAGAATTTATGCTGCAGGATACTCAAACGGTGGCATGATGGCATATGGGCTCGCAAATTATAAAAGCGACTTAATTGCTGCGGTAGCATCTGTTTCTGGAGTAATGTTAGATTGTACGGGATCTACAAATCATCCTATGCCGGTAGTACATCTTCACGGAACATCTGATGGAGTACTACCATATAATGGGAACAATGACTGGAACTCTGCACAAAGTACATTAGACCACTGGATTAATTTCAACAATACAGTTTTAACCCCTACTATAACAAGTGACAATAATATTGAACGTTATGTCTATGACCAAGGAGATAGCTCAGTTTCTGTTGAGCATTATAAATTCATAGGAGGAGAACATGTTTGGTTTAGCGCCACTTACCAAGGTCAGAGCACATCTGAATTGGTTTGGAATTTTGTATCGAGATATGATATTAATGGATTGAGATAAAGAATAAAGGTCACACTAATGGATGTAAATTCTTGTCTTTTGATATGGTCCTTGTTATTAAAATTGTTTCTAAAAAATCTCTTGGTGTAAAACTTAAGTTGAACTTTTCACAATAAGAGTCATTATATGATGAGTGTCAATCAATTCTCTTGGAGTAAAACTTAAGTTCGATATTTCAATAGAGTTATCTACTAAAACAATAAAACGGTTATACTTTTATAAAGTGTAGCCGTTTTTTAATTAAAAGACTTCGTTCAAACACTGTCAAAGATTAATAGAAGATCTTCCTGAAATTATTTTTCATAAATTTACACTTGACAAAAAACTATGATAAGAACAAAGAAGATATTTAACTGGATTTTTAAAGTATTAATTTTATCCTATATTTTATTAATATGTTTCCCTCATTTACTTTTTGCAAATAAATTAGACTATAAAAACTTTTCAGTGTATTACCATTCTAATGACATTAATACAGAAGAACTAAAATTAGTTTTAGATAAGTCTGAAAATTTACTAAAGAAATCTGAATTATTTAAAAAAGGAACAAGTCAAGACATTTTCATTTGCAATGGGTACAGTGAATTTACTTTTTTTGCCCTGTTGTCAAGAAAAGCATTTGCTGTAAACTATCCTATTTCTCAAAATATTTTCATATCCAAATCTTCAATTTCACAGAACTATATTTTAAGAAATGGAAAAGAAAATAACAAAAGGACATTAAGTGGAGTTATTGCACACGAAACTGTTCATTCTCTGTTGGAAAATAAATTAGGGCTATTAAAATATAAATTGCTTCCTTCATGGAAAAATGAAGGATACTGCGATTTTATTGCAAACGAAAGCTCTTTCAACCAACAAAAAGGAGTAAAAGAAATTTGTAATGATACTGAAAACAGAGACATTCCATCTTTTAAATATTTTAAATACAGAATGATAACTGAGTATTTATTTGAGGAAAGAAAAGTTACATTAGAAAAATTCTTAGATGAGGATTTTGATTTGGAAAATATAAATAACAATTTGAAGAAAAAATACTGTGCACAATAGCGGGAAGGTAAATCAAAATCATATTAGTTCAACTTTTCATAATAAGAGTCATTATGTGATGAGTGTCGATTAAGTCTTTTGGAGTTAGACTTATGTTCGATATTTCAATGGAGTTGTCTACTAAGTAGTAATCAGAAATGGTTACTCTTTTTTTTTGCTTTAAACCATATATTACATGTAAATAAAAAATAGTATTTTGCAAATTAATAAATATACTGTTATTACAATGAAAGGTTTTATTTGGTTGTTGTTTTTAGTTTCTTTTGTTTCTTTTTCCCAAAAAAAAAGGAACGGAGAAATTAATCATTTAGTGGTAGACTCTTTAAGGAATCAAATTATACACATTACTAGTGATTCCTTGATAAGATTAGATGCAAATAATTTAAAAGTTTTAGCGATACAGAAAATTTTAAGACCGAAGAGGTTACTTTCATTTCGTCCAATAATTAAATCAAACAAATTAATATTTTTAGATGATCAAGGAGGCGATGTTTTTGAGCTAACAGAAAATGACAGTTTGGCTAAGATAGATAATTCTAATATTAAAAATTTTTTAATAGGAAGCTCCATATTTATTAAAAATGATACACTTATCAGATATGGTGGTTACGGTTATTGGACTATATCTAATTTTTTTATTTACTTAGATAATAAAACAAAGGAATGGGAAGTTTATAATATATCAAAGACTACTAGTAAAGCTAAAGCTGTACATAGTCATCTCTCAATTGATACAGGAGATGAATTTTATTTTTTTGGTGGGCATAGTATATCTCATAATGGAGCAAGAGACGGTTTTTCAAATAATGAAGTTTGGTCTTTTAATTTTCAAACTAAAAATTGGCATTTTTTAGGAAAATCAAAAATTGACTTTTTAGGTTCAGATCCTGCTAGTTTTATATTTAATAAATCTATCTACATTATAAACGAATTAGGTAGGTTATATCGGGTAAATGTAATAGAGAATGAGCTTACTGAATTTAAAATTAACCCTTTTCTTTATTTATTTAAAAAACAAGTAAACCCTGTTTTCTATAAAGATCATCTATATTACATAAGTAAAAAGGGTATTGTTGAAAAAATAGCTTTTAATAACGTTTCAAATAAGGTGCTAGAAACTACTACTTTTTATAATAAAAATAAAAATTATAATTCTTTGTTAATTAGTGTCGGATTTGTTTTTCTTTGTTTTTTGATTATTGCAATCTATGAGTATTTGAAATTAAGAAACTCCCTGGTTATTTCAAAAAATGGTTTAAAGTATAAATCTAAGTTTGTTCAGTTAGATAGTGTTGCAATATCTATTATTGAATTGGTAACTATAAAAGAAGTAGAATTTTCTGTTATTACTGAATTAGTAAGAAAAGAGCATTTGAGTAAAATTCAAAATGAACGAATTCGAAACCAATATCTAGAAGATATTAATCTAAAAATTAAATTATTAACTGGATTTAAAAACAATTTTTTAATTATTTCTAAATCTACTTTTGATGGCCGTTATAAATCGATTATTTTTAATAAAATGGATTTTGGAAAAATCCTTAAGTAATCTCAGAGTAGCTATATTACTTTAATGGGGAGTCTATAATATTATACATTTTTGTTTATTGATTGGTAACCTATATTATACTATATTTTTAGTTAAAATTTTGTTTGAAAAGAATTCATAAGCTGTCTCTTATACACATCTCCGAGCCCACGAGACCTCTCTACATCTC
>CAJXTJ010000179.1 GCA_913061165.1 uncultured Polaribacter sp. | reverse complement strand
TCGTGGGCTCGGAGATGTGTATAAGAGACAGGTCTAATATTCCATCCTTAAGATTTAAGTATAATTTTAAACCTCCTCTTTCTACAAAAGAACTTTCTATATTGTAGTTATTCGTATATCCTCCAACCAAATCAATTATTTTACTAATTTCAAATCTATCAGATTCTAGAAAAACAGCCCCAGGAAATTTCACCTCACCTTGTACGTAGATCATTGGCTGAAAATTTGGTCTTATTGGGGCGATCACAGAAATAACGTCATACTTTTCTAAAAGAAAAGGATTTGAAGGTGTTTTTTTAAGACCTAATAGATAGTCAATATCTATATTGCTCACTGTAAGTTTAGAGTAGGTACCTTCTTCTAAGTTTCTGTCTAAACGATTCACATTAACATAGCCTTTTTCTGCGATCTCTAAAAACCCTCCTGCATTTAAAATTGCATCTTCTAAATACATCGTGTTCGTTAGTGCAAACGTTCCTGGATTCTTAACCTTTCCAATAACTCGAACCGTTGGATTTAAATTTTGTGTAACAGACTTGGTATACAATACAATTTGATCTTTTGCCTGTAAATACGTCGTTTTTAAAGTATTTAAATCATCCAAACTAAATTGCGTTAAGTTGTAAAGCCCAGTAGCAGGATCAAATCGTTTTAAATCTAAACGAGTCGAAAGTACTTTGGATTGAAACTCTAACTCATCATAAGAAACTGATTGAAAAATCAAATCAAATAGCGATCGGTTTTCTCTCAAGAAAACAGTTTTACTCGCAACTCCAAATCCAGAAATGCTCACCTTTTGTTCCCCTTCTATTTCTTGCAGCGAATATATTTTAATAGCATCATTTTCTTCAAGAGAGACGGTAACATTGCCACTTAAGATACTTGAAAGGTTATAGGTTTTAAAAGATAAGTTTCCTTGTTGATCTACTTTGTTAATATCTACTTTTTGCAAATACGTATTTGGCAATAATCCTTTTGCTCCCGTTGTAATTAAAGTCTTCAAGTCTTGAAACATATCCAACGCAAAGGTACCTGGTGCCTGCACATTTCCTTGGATAGAAACCTCGTTTCTTTGTTTTTTTAAGATCTGTTGAACCCTTACTTGATCTCCATCCGTTAACTGAAATTCATTTTTTGAGCTATTTTGAATACTTGCGAAATTAACTGTTGTTAAAAAACGATCAAAAACTAATTCTTGATCACGCTCTTTAAAAGGTTTTATTCTAGAAATATTCACATTGTTTAAAGAAGCATCCGCAGGCAACCCTCCAGAGTATTTAAATAAATCTTTTAAAGATTCCTTTGGCTTTAATTCATAGATTGCCGATTTCTTTACTTTTCCTGACAAAGTAACCGAGGAAAGACGAGGTCCTACAAATAAAACATCATTGTTTGAGAGTCGAATGTCTTGGTCTATGTTTCCTTGTGTGATATAGTCGTATAAATCAATTGTTTTTATAAGTTTATTATTCCGATATACTTTAACATCTCTTAAAGTTCCTGAAGTTGCTATACCCCCCGAAGCATACAATGCATTTAAAACAGTTGCCATGCCACTCACTAAGTGAGGCCCTGGAGTATTAACGTTTCCTAGAATTGATACCTTTACAGGTCTAATTTGAGTTAAAGAAACATCTAGAAAGGTGCGTGTAGGAGTTGATAACAGACCACTATAATATTTACCTAAAAATATTTTTACTCTGTTTTTAAGTGTTGCAAAAGAATTTCCTGCAGCAAAAAAAACGCCTAAATTTGGAAAGGATATGTTCCCGTTAAGATCTATTTTAGAAACAAATTCCAAATTATTATCTCCAAAAACAGTAATTCTAAGCTCATCTCCTGGGGCTAAAATATATCCTTCGTCTATATTTCCTACTAAATATTCTTTTTCCCCAAAAGGGTTGTTGATAAAGATATCATATCCAAAATATCCTTTTACTTCTTTTTCAGTTATAGCAGGATCCTTAAGTGGACTCGCTGCAATTGGAGTTAAAGAAACAACCTTCAATTCAGAAACTACCTCATTGCTATTTGTAGTTGCAACAGCAGTATTAGGAGCAGACGACTTGGAGTTTAAATATTCAGCTAAAGCAGTATCGTAGTCAATTCCTCTCAATTTAGCCATTTTCCTAACTTGAGACTCACTAATACCCTTACTTCTTAAAGCATTTGTTGCATCTTGATTAGAACTTATATTAAGACGGTTTGCTTCTGATATTGCATCCTGCTTTGTTTGAGAGTTTAATTGAAATAGACTGAAAAATAAAAATAGTGTAATTAAAATTTTGCGCATTTTCTTTTTTTAAATTGTTTTTCTTTTACAAATATATATTTTTACCATGTAAAGAAAAACATTCTTAACATAGAAGTTTTCAGTTTCACTTTTAATCGCAATGCTGTCTTATTTTTATTCATTAAAAATAATAACAAAATACCAGCAACAAAGATACCAATTAATAATAATGCAGAGTGCAAAGTATTGAAGTTTATGATCACAAAAAACATGAGCAGGCCAATACAAAAATTTACCAAACCAATAAACGAAGATGCTTTTCTATGCGACAATCCGAAATCGACAATAATGTGATGTATATGATTTCTATCGGGACTAAACATTGAAACCCCTTTAAAAAAACGGATCATCATTACCCTACAAGTATCTAATATTGGAACATACAAAACAGCTATTAAAAGCAATGGTAATTGCTTTGGGTTGAAATTTAAAGAGGTATAAACAGCATCTGCTGACATTAATTTTAAAGTTAGTAATCCTAGGACCAAACCAATACTTAAACTACCTGTATCTCCCATAAAAATTTTTCTTCTTACCGAAAAATTGAAACGAAGAAAAGCCAGTAGCGTAGCAATGGTTGTAATACTGATACTCAAATAATAAAAATATCCTAAATTATAGAACATATAACTGTAAAAAGAAGCTACAATAATTCCAGTAATAGCAGTTAAACCGTCAATACCATCTAATAGATTAAAGGCATTTATAATCGCTAGCAAGAAAAACATACTCCCAGCAATAGAGACCATTAAAGGTATTTCATAAATACCCATAAAACCATGCAGAGAGAGGATCCTAAAATCTGGCTGAGACATAAGCAAAGAGACTCCTAATATCTGGCCGAACAACTTCACTTTAGCTTTAAGGTTTATTAAATCATCAAATAAACCTGTAAAAAACAAAACTGATATCGCCACTAGCAAGGTAAGTGAAACTTGATTTTCAAAAAAGAATTGTAAAAAAAATAAAGCTAAGATGTAACTAATATAAAAAGCAACACCTCCATAAGAAGGCGTAATTTTGGCATGAGAACTTCGGATACCTGGAGCATCCATTAAATTAAATTTTAGAGAAAAATTTCTAATTTTTGGAATAAGGATGTAGGTTCCTAAAAAAATTAAAACAAACAACAATGTAAAATAATATATATTTTCCATACACCTTTCTTTTCTATCTCTAAATCTCTAGCAATAAAGATTTTTTACAAAATTAAATAAAAACTCTTGAATTATATAACATCAAAACAATGATGTTATTAAAACATAATAATGAATACACAAAGCTAATGATTAAAACTTATTAAATCTGCCCATTATTAGCCCATATATATCTGTCTCTTATACACATCTCCGAGCCCACGAGACCTCTCTACATCTCG
>CAJXTJ010000178.1 GCA_913061165.1 uncultured Polaribacter sp. | reverse complement strand
AGGTCGTCTATTGAAGTAAAATTTGCACCTGTTCCAGTGCCATCAACTGCCAATCCTATTTTTTCAATTCGCAAACCAGCTCTATAGGTAACTCTTTCCCAGTAACTTGATATCGAATTTATTTTAGGTAAATAAAAACCACCTAAAGAGATTCTGTTAGATTTTTCGTAGTTATAAGAAGAATTTGTAATATTCGTAAAACCTTCAGATTGCAAAGCATCTTGATTCTGATACTCTACACCTACATGCCATTTATCATGTTTACCAAGACCAAAACCGATAATAGATTTCATTGGTAATTTGTATTTACCAGAAATCTCATTAGCATAAATCGTATCTCTTGCTATATCAGTTGCTCCTGAGCCTATTAATGAATATAAATACTCATTTCCGGTAGTATTAAGATCGTTACCTAATTTAACGGTTGCACCAGCATTAAAATACAGGTTACTCTTAAGCATTTTCTGATACTGCGTTCCTAAAGTAATTGCCCCTCCTCTAATAACGCTCTCTTCTTTATATTTTGAAGCTAAACTTACATTGGCTCTTTGGTTGGTAATACTGTTTTCTATGGTACCAAAACTATAATCTGCTTCTACACCAATCGCAAAAGATTTAGAAATTTGTATTCCAAAAGTACCGTAAACCCTGTTTACACCGCCTTCTCCAGAGTATAAAGTTATCGCCGATAGGTTTTCATTTTCATCAAAATCATTATTAGATAATGAATAGCCAACTGAGGATAAAGGTTGCAATCCGAAAGAAAAACCTGCTTTCTTACCTAGTGGAAAACCTAAAGCAATATAGTTTAGACTTGTAGAAACAGAGTTCTGCTTAGTATCCGCTGTTTTTAAAGTTAAATCATTATTTAAAATCCCCAGAGAATACGTTGTTTCTCTCAGAAAAGCAATTGCTGCAGGATTTGTAAAATTTAAATACTTATAATGGTTAAAAGCAACTCCAATTCCACCCATTGCAGCATTTTCTGAAGTTCTTGGAGAATATTGTTCTCCAATTCCAAAAAAAGAATATGGTGACGAACTTGTACCTTGTGCAAACAAACTACTAGTTGATGTAATTAATAAGAAAACTATTAAAACTTTTTTAATCATTTGTGTTGGTTAAATTTTAATATTTCATTTAATCCTTCAAGGAGAAAATTTTGATTGGCAAATATGCTACTTTTTAATTGTTTTGACAAGAAATTTGTGTCTCCTCCTGTTAAAACTACTGTTAAATCTAAATATTTAAGGTAATAGTCTTCAATAATGCCATTTATCTCATTTTGTACGCCATTTAAAACACCAGAAATAATACTCTCTTCTGTATTTTTTCCAATAAAATCATCCAATTCTAAAGCATCTATTAGTGGTAAATTTGCAGTAAATTTATGTAAAGCTTTATATCGCATTTTTATACCAGGAGAAATTGCACCTCCCAAGTAATTAGCTTTAACATCTACAAAATCAAAAGTAATACAGGTTCCTGCATCAATAATCAAAACATTGGTCTTTGGAAATTGTTTTACCGCGGCAGCAACTAATGCAATTCTGTCTACTCCTAAGGTATTTGGAGTTTTATATAAATTATTAAAAGGTACTTTTAAAGAAGTAGAAATAACTATAAAATTGAAGCTTTTATTCAATTGCGCCATCTTTCTTTCTGAAATTGAACCAACATTTGATATGATTCCGCCAGAAATTGTATGTTTTTTTGTGATTTTTTTAATTTCAGAAACAATTATTTTTTTATCAAAAATAAGTAGTTCTATAAGTTTATCTTCCTCAAAAACAGCAGCTTTAACCCTAGTGTTTCCAATATCAATTGCTAAGTTCATTTGCCAAATTTAGATAAAAAATAAAAATAGATTACTTTTTTTTAAGTTTTCTTTAGTAGATATGAAAAAACATTTTATATTTGCATCCGCTAAGGCAATGGTACCTTAGCTCAGTTGGTAGAGCAAAGGACTGAAAATCCTTGTGTCCCTGGTTCGATTCCTGGAGGTACCACAAAATTATCCCGTAACTCATTTATAAACAATGATTTACGGGTTTTTTGGTTTTTAGAGTTGCTCCAAAGGTTGCTCGAGAGGTATAAAAAGGGAAAGGGGTTATATTACACATCTAAAGTTAAGTTATCAATGACTTAGGTAAAATATGAAACAACGAATTAAACATTGTGCTATTTGTAAAGTAGATTTCTCTACTATGTACCGAGTACAATATAAAAATCCGAAAAAATGGGTGTTTGTCTGCAAAGAGTGTCTTATAGATGTTAAAAAGGATAATCCTAACTATACATATGGAGGTACTTGGAAACTTTAAGTGATACTTGATTGTGTATTTTAATTAGAGTAAAATAAGAAAGCCTCCTTTAAAGGAGGCTTCTATGTTGATGAAAAATATTTATTATGTAAGTAAAACTATTACAATTTTGTGGACATTTTAGTTTTTAATACACCAGTTTCTATATTAATACCCCATTTTTCGATAGATGCACTGTATGCATTTTGATCATTACGATGGCTTCTCCATCCAAACATTTTGTTATACTCCTCGATATAATCAACATCAGGATTTTTGAAATCACCTTTACCTTCTAAATGACTATTATAAGGCTCTACTTCTAAAACTTGGAAAGCTTGACCACCACTTTCTAACATAAACACACCACTAACGCCTGAGTACCCTAATTCTTTCTGTAATTTTGTATTATTTCTCCAAAACCTGAAGAAATCAGCCATTTGACCTCTTTTAATAGTATAAGTTGTCATTTTTATAAATCGAGCAGGCGGCAAATTGTTATCCCAATTTTGTCCAGCACCTTTCATTCTCCACCATCTTATGTTTCCATCATTTTTTTCTGTGTAAGGCATTACATGTTTGTTCCAAAACGCCATTTCGGAAGCATCTTCTATATCAAATTCAGCAGCACTTCTATTGCCCATTATTCTCATGTATTTTCCTTGATCGGTTCCAGTAATAATTTGGTAAGTAGCAAAAGAATTTTCTTTAGTGTTGTTGAATTTACTTGTTTTTTTAGCCACACCAGCCTCAAATTGAGTATTCATTCCTTTTTTTGCAGTCCATTTATTTGTTTGCCAGTATTCTCTCTTAGAATTAGTTTGAGCAAAGGCGAACATAGGAACTAATAGTAGTATAAGTATTTTTTTCATTGTGATTAATTTAAGGTTTATATAATTTTTATTAGTTTATTTCTGTATAGTTTTTTTAAATTGATTCCACTGTGTAACTTTACCTTCAACAATATGATAGTACTCGTAGATAATTTCTGAATCAATTTCTGAATCTGGATTTGTTGTTTTTGATGTAAATTGAGCATTTACCCAATCTCCATTATCCCCGGTGGTCTCAATATCTCCATCATCTGTTTGTGCTAAAGCAAATGCATAATTTGTTGTCCATTCATAAATATTACCTTCAGCTTGAGTCCGCGCAACTTCAGTTTTAATTTTATTTATAAATTCTTGAGGAGTTGTTGCTACATAACCATCATCAAAACTCAAATATGCATCATCCGAAATAAATGTTTTCATTTTTTCATAATCAAGCTTTGCCCAAGCAACATCTAATTGTTTGAAAACTTCTACGGCGTCTGCATTCCCCATTTTCACCTGTTTATTGGATCCAGTTAAAAATCCATTTGTAGGAGTTTCACATGGTTTCGGCGGAGCACAGGCTGTCTCTTATACACATCTCCGAGCCCACG
>CAJXTJ010000177.1 GCA_913061165.1 uncultured Polaribacter sp. | reverse complement strand
AATTTAAACCAAGAAATTTATACAATAACGTCGAAAACATATAGCTCTGCAAGTTTAGAATTTAAAATGTACCAGAAAAAAGATGTTAAAAATAACATTAGTACCTTAGTTTTTAATAAATATTACGGCCTTTTAGCAAGTGTTAGTGCCAAAGCAAACTTTGTGTTATTAAAGGATACCGTTACAGCATTAGAGAAAGAAGTGTTTTTTAAAGAATTATTTATAAATTTAAACAAAATATAATTTTAATGAGTTTTTCACTTCCGTGTAGAAATCTAACAGACAAAACAGTATGTCAAAAGAAATAGAATACAAATTAAACAAAATACCGGTATTAAATATCTTAGTAAAATTTGGCAAGAAAATTAAAATTCCAGGTTTAGAAGGCATGTCTTTGTATGATGTCTTAGAGATGTATATTATTGGTATTGTAGAAGGTGCTTTAACTACAAGGGCTGGCGGAATAGCATACAGTTTCTTTATGGCAATTTTTCCATTTTTGTTATTTATTCTAACCTTAATACCGTACATACCTATAGAAGGTTTTCAAGAAGGTTTATTCTCTTTTATCAAAGATGTTTTACCACCTCAAACCTTTGATGCTGTAAATTTGGTAATTGGAGATATTGTAAATAATCAATACGGTGGTTTGCTTTCTTTTGGTTTTTTAGTATCTATATTTTTAATGACAAATGGTATTAACTCAATTTTTAGTGGATTCGAATATTCTTATCATGTAAAAGATGTTAGAAATGTTTTTAAGAGTTATTTTGTATCCATAGCAGTTTCTTTATTACTCTCTTTTTTCTTAATTGTAACGGTTGCTTTGGTTATTTTATATCAAGTAGCTTTATTAAAAATAGACGAAAAGGGTTGGTTTAATACCACCGATTTAGATTTATTTTACTACGGAAGAGGAGTGCTGTTTTTAGTGATGATTTTTACTGTTGTTTCATTACTATTTAGATATGGTACAAAACAAGGTAAAGAAACAAGGTTCTTTTCTGCAGGTGCTCTTTTAACAACAATTGTATCTTTGTTTACCTTTTATTTATTTGGTATTTATGTAGTAAAATTTGCACAATACAATCAATTATATGGTTCTATTGGTACGCTGTTAATTTTAATGCTATTCGCTTGGCTAAATGCAATTATTCTATTATTGGGTTTCGAATTAAATGCTTCGATCTACAGTTTAAGGCAAAGAAATAAAACAGATATAACTGCTTAAAAATAGCAACTTTTTCACGATATTTGTACTTGCAATTTTGAATCTTAAATTGTGAATTTTGAGTGATTAGTTTTGAGTGGCAACATTAAAAACTATAAATTAAGAACTAAAAATCAATTAATGAAACCAAGCATTCCCAAAGGAACTAGAGATTTTTCGCCAATAGAAGTTGCAAATCGTACGTATATAATGAATACGATTAAAACGGCTTTTGAAACTTTCGGATTTCAACCAATAGAAACTCCAAGTTTTGAGAACTCAGGGACTTTAATGGGTAAGTATGGGGAAGAAGGGGATCGTTTGATTTTCAAAATTTTAAATTCAGGTGACTTTTTAAAAAAGGCAGATGATGCACTCTTAAGTGATAAAGACAGTTTAAAAGTAACTGCTCAAATTTCTGAAAAAGCGCTGCGTTATGATTTAACAGTGCCCTTTGCGCGTTATGTTGTGCAGCATCAAAACGAAATTACATTTCCTTTCAAAAGATACCAAGTACAACCAGTTTGGAGGGCGGATAGGCCACAAAAAGGACGTTTTAGAGAGTTTTTTCAATGTGATGCAGATGTTGTAGGTAGCAAGTCTTTGTGGCAAGAGGTAGAGTTTATTCAGTTATATGATGCGGTTTTTAGCAAGCTAGGTTTGGCAGGAACTATTATTAAGATAAACAATCGGAAAATACTTTCTGGTATTGCAGAGGTTATTGGTGCAAAAGATAAATTAATCGATTTTACGGTTGCTTTAGACAAGCTAGATAAAATCGGTAAAGACGGTGTTGTAAAAGAAATGTTGTCTAAAGGAATTACGGAAGAGGCGATTGAAAAAGTACAGCCTTTGTTTGACTTTACAGGCTCAAATATAGATAAATTGACTTCTTTAGAGAAAATGTTATCAACTTCGGAAGAAGGGCAAAGTGGGGTAGAAGAGCTTCGTTTTGTGATTAATGCAATTGGTGAATTAGGTCTAGAAACAGCCGCTTTAGAAGTTGATGTAACTTTAGCAAGAGGGTTGAATTATTATACAGGTGCAATTTTTGAAGTTGCTGCGCCAGAAGAGGTTAAAATGGGTTCTGTTGGTGGTGGCGGAAGATATGACGATTTAACAGGAATCTTTGGTTTAAAAGATGTTTCTGGAGTTGGAATTTCGTTTGGATTAGATAGAATTTATTTAGTTTTAGAAGAATTAGGTTTATTTAAAGTAGTTGATTTACCAAAACCAAAAGTTATTTTCTTAAATTTTGACGCTACTACAGATATGCTTAAAATGAAAGCGATACAGAGTTTAAGAGCAAATGGAATTAAATCCGAGTTTTATCCAGATTTAGGGGTAAGCAATAAACAAGAGAAGCGTCAATGGAAATACGTTGCTAGCAGAGCAATACTATTTGTAGTTTCTAAAGTAGAAAATGATGTTTTTACATTAAAAAACATGAATTCTGGTGTGCAAACAAATTGCTCTTTATCAGAATTAGTAGAAAAATTAAAATAATACGTTGTAAACACGTAAATTTGCACTTTAATATAGAATGAAATGTTTGAATTGAACAGCAAAATGAATGACGAGAGAATTGAAGAGATAGGGGAGAATCATGTGGCAACTTCGGCAGAAAACCCGATAAGACCAGATGCATTTGATATTTCTGACGAAGAAAAAATAGTAAAAATTGAAAAGTCTGTAAAAGATATTTTACACACTTTAGGAATGGATTTAACAGATGATAGTATTCAAGGAACTCCTAAAAGAGTTGCAAAAGCTTTTATAAACGAAATGTTTATGGGCTTAAATCCTAAAAACAAGCCAAAGGCTTCTACGTTTGACAATAATTACAATTATGGTGAAATGCTAGTAGAGAAGAATATAGTACTATATTCTACTTGTGAGCACCATTTATTACCAATCATTGGTAGAGCGCATGTTGCTTATATTTCTGACGGTAAAGTAATCGGACTCTCTAAAATGAATAGAATTGTAGAGTATTTTTCTAAAAGACCACAGGTACAAGAGCGTTTAACAATGCAAATTGTGCAAGCAATGCAAGAGGCTTTAGGAACAGAAGATGTTGCTTGTGTTATAGATGCAAAACATTTATGTGTAAATTCTCGTGGTATTAAAGATATTGAAAGTTCAACTGTAACGTCAGAGTTTGGTGGAAAATTCAAGGAGAAAGAAACAAAGAAAGAATTTTTACAATATTTACAAATGGATACGCCCTTCTAAGTTTTAAAATAAAGTAAAAGACAATAAAAAAACCGTTTAGAAATAATTTCTAAATGGTTTTTTTATTCATAATAGTAAAAAAGAGTTAATTATTTCTCATAGAAGTTTAGCAGTTAAAAGATATCGTCGAAGAAAAAAAGATCGATTTAGAGCTTAATTTGAACTTTATAAATTATAATACTGCCTTAAAAATGATATATTTTCTATACATATACACAACATTTAAGAAGATTTTTTTTATTTTACTATAACTCTTGAATAGTAACTGGTATATTCACTGCTGTCTCTTATACACATCTCCGAGCCCACGAGACC
>CAJXTJ010000176.1 GCA_913061165.1 uncultured Polaribacter sp. | reverse complement strand
TCTACACGTAAGGAGTCGTCGGCAGCGTCAGATGTGTATAAGAGACAGGTCGTATTTTTGAGTGCAAAGATACTACCTCTTTTATGTAAATACAAAGTTTATTTAGAATAAATAAAAATAAAAATACAACTACTTAAAGTTTAACATGTTATGATAAAACTTTAACATTTAGAATTATTTATTGAATCTTTATAGCTTCGTAATGAAGATAAATAAAACACAATAAATTCATTTATAAATTGTAAATTTGTACGCAATTATACTTTAATTGCACCATGACAGCACATAACGACAAAATTTTAGGAGAAGGTTTAACATATGATGATGTTTTATTAATTCCTGCCTTTTCAGATGTACTTCCAAGAGAAGTAAGTATTCAAACCAAATTTACGAGAAATATTACCATTAACGTTCCTATTGCCTCGGCAGCTATGGATACTGTTACGGAATCTGCTTTGGCAATCGCAATTGCTAGAGAAGGTGGTATTGGAGTTTTGCATAAAAACATGACTATTGAGCAACAGGCGCAAGAAGTTAGAAGAGTAAAGCGGGCTGAATCTGGTATGATTTTAGACCCGGTGACATTGCCTTTAACGGCTACTGTAGCAGATGCAAAATCAAGCATGAAAGAACACGGTATTGGTGGAATTCCGATTGTTGCGGAAGACGGCACTTTAAAAGGAATTGTAACGAATAGAGATTTACGTTTTGAGCATGATGGAACCATTGCAATTGTAAATATTATGACAAGCAAAGACTTGGTAACTGCTGCTGTTGGAACTTCTTTAAATGATGCAGAGAAAATATTGCAAAATTACAAAATAGAAAAACTGTTAATCGTAGATGATGCATATATTTTAAAAGGATTAATCACGTTTAGAGACATTACAAAAGTAACTCAGAAGCCAATTGCTAACAAAGATTCTTTTGGTAGATTAAGAGTTGCTGCTGCGCTGGGTGTTACTAATGATGCTGTAGAAAGAGCAGAAGCACTTGTAAAAGCGGGTGTAGATGCTGTAATTATAGATACAGCCCACGGTCATACAAAAGGGGTGGTAACGGTTTTAAAGCAAGTAAAAGCTGCATTTCCTCATTTAGATGTGGTTGTTGGAAATATTGCAACAGGTGCTGCCGCTAAATATTTAGTAGAGGCAGGGGCAGATGCTGTAAAAGTTGGTATTGGTCCTGGTTCTATTTGTACTACTAGAATTATTGCCGGAGTTGGGTTTCCTCAATTCTCTGCAGTTTTAGAAGTTGCTGCTGCTATTAAAGGCAGTGGAGTTCCCGTAATTGCAGATGGCGGAATTCGATATACAGGCGATATTCCGAAGGCAATTGCTGCTGGTGCAGATTGTGTAATGCTTGGTTCTTTATTAGCGGGCACTAAAGAATCTCCAGGAGAAATGATTATTTACGAAGGAAGAAAGTTTAAATCTTATAGAGGTATGGGATCTGTAGAAGCAATGAAACAAGGTTCTAAAGACCGTTACTTTCAAGATGTAGAAGCAGATATTAAAAAGTTAGTTCCTGAAGGAATTGTAGGTCGAGTGCCTTATAAAGGAGACTTAGATGAAAGCATTCACCAGTTTGTTGGTGGTTTACGTGCAGGAATGGGATATTGTGGAGCTAAAGACATCGAAACATTAAAAGAAACTGGAAAATTTGTTAGAATTACTGCCAGTGGAATTAATGAAAGTCATCCTCATGACGTTCATATTACTAAAGAATCTCCTAATTATAGTAGAAGATAAAATTAGAAAAATTATATACTTTTAAAAGGCTCAAGATTTAGTTCTTGAGTTTTTTTGGTTTTAACGTTTTTTTAAAATTCCACTTTGTTAATACAAGCAAATATTAATAGTTATAATAATCCTATTAATTACAAAGAAAACCAGTTGCTAAGTGGTTATATTTCTAAAGAGAATGCAAAACTGACACTAATTTCTGTAACAAAAGCTTGAATAACGAGTCTAATTTGTATAACTAATTAATTATAGATGAGTTTCTTCAGAGTTTTATTTGCAATTATTTTTCCGCCACTTGCCGTTATTGATAAAGGTTGTGGTTCTGTGCTTATAATTTTTTTATTGACACTTTGTGGCTGGATTCCTGGCGTTATAGGTGCTTTGGTGATTTTGAATAATCCTAAAAGTTAGTTAAGGTTGCTATTGCTAAATACTAAGGAATCAGCTTCTATAATAACCAAGAACTACGTTATCTGTTCTCCGTTTTTAACTGCTTTAGAAGATTGCAATAAAATAACCTTTCCTTGGGTATTATAAATACCTAAAATTAAGACTTCACTCATGAAATTTGCAATCTGTCTAGGTTTAAAGTTTACAATTGCAGAAACTTGTTTGTGTAGTAAATCTTCTTTTGTATATAAATCTGTAATTTGAGCACTTGTTTTTTTTATTCCCAAAGCGCCAAAGTCTATTTTAATTTGATACGCAGGTTTTTTAGCTTTTGGAAAATCATTTACTTCGATTACTGTTCCTATTCTAATATCCACTTTTAGAAAATCTTCAAAGGTAATTTCTTCTTTCATTCTATTTTTTCTTATTGCCTAATTTCTGAAAAACCCAAAGAGGGCCAATCAATAAAAATTGTAAGTCTTTTGCAAAAGAGGGTTTTTTACCTTCTATTTTATGCCCCCAGAATTGACCAATCCAACCGATAGCAAAAATGGTTATAGATACATACAAGAGGTTCATATTGTTACCCAACCAAAAATTACCAATAATACAAAGGAGTATTACAAAAAGCATTTCTATAAAATACCAGAAACCTAAATTTAGGTAAAAGAAAGAGATGAGAACGCCAATAACAGCTGCCCAATTTTCTACTAACGGGTTGTACAAACCAAAAGTGCTTTCTAAAAAAGCAGTTGGGATGCTCATTAAAAGGCCGATTACACTAAAAAAAATGACCGGAACACAAATGTAATGTACAAGTTGATTGGTTTCATTTTGATGGCTTATGGCGTATTCATCAAACCATTGTTGTGCAGTTTTCATATAGCTAAAAATTATGTTTTAAAGATATGAGTATTTTAATACATAGAAAAATAAAAGATATGTTAATAGATATGTGCTCTTTTGTTATTCTTTTGTAAGCTGATGGTTCCATTTATTTTGGACTAAGTTGTTGCAAATTTCTTAAAGAACTGCGGTTTTCTGGATTTATAGACAAAGCCTTTTTATAATTTGCAATAGCGTTTGTAGTGTCTTTTAATTTTAAATAGGCATCTGCTAAACTATCATAGGTTTTAGAACTTTTAGGGTATAAAACGATATTTATTTTAAAGATTTCAATCGCCTTTTTTAAATGGTTGTTGTTTAGATAATTGTAACCAGTTACGTTTAAAACACTTTGTGTAATCGCAGGGTTTAAAGAATCTATTTTCTGAATCTTTACATAAGCAATTTTAGCATTCTTATAATCTTCAGCTTCAAAATATTCTGTGGGTGTTTTTTCGCCGATATTCATTTTTTTAAATTGATATTTGATCCCTTTATGCACTGTTTTTACAGCCAATTCGATGTGCGTTATTGGTGTCGAAATAAAGATAATTTTTTCGTTTAGTTCTTTCATATAGAAAATACTGTCATTCACTTTTAAAGGTTGAATGCCTTCTTTACCACGCCATTTTATAAGCAATACTTTCTCTTTAAAATAGACTTCTAAAACTTCATTGGCATTAAATAAATAACGTCCGGTAGTTGCACTTATAAAGGCGTCAGAATTTTTAGAAGAGGAGCAACCTAAGCAGCATAAAATTAAAAAGAAAACTTTTAATAAATTTTTCATAATAGTTATGGTG
>CAJXTJ010000175.1 GCA_913061165.1 uncultured Polaribacter sp. | reverse complement strand
CGAGATGTAGAGAGGTCTCGTGGGCTCGGAGATGTGTATAAGAGACAGATATAAACCTTACCGATAGTATAGCCCAAGCTAAGCTTATTACTGATAACAAGTACGCAGGTATAAAATTTAATTACGAAGCTGAGCAAAAAAAAGCCAAAGAAAATGAATTATTAAAAGAAAAAGAAAAACGGAAAAAACAACTTTATCAATTTACAGGTGTCTTTATTTTAATAACCTCTATTTTTCTATTTATCTTCTTTCGTTCAAGGCATAAAAAAGAAAAAATTCTGCAGTTGTATAATACTGAAACTCGCATTTCAAAAAAAGTACACGACGAGGTTGCCAATGATGTGTACCATGTAATGACAAAGCTTCAAACTTCGATCCCCATTCAAGAAGACATTCTTGACGATTTAGAAAAAATTTATACCAAAACCCGGGATATTTCAAAACAAAATAGTGCCATTGATTTAACTGAAAATTTTGGTGAGACCTTAAATGATTTACTACTAGCTTATAAAAATGAAATAATAACGGTTATCACAAAGAATAGTGTTACGATTGATTGGGACCCAGTTTCCGAAAATAAAAAAACAACTATTTATAGAATACTTCAAGAACTAATGACCAACATGAAAAAACATAGTAACGCTACAATAGTAGTCGTGGCTTTTCAACAAAAAAGCAGTAAAATAATAATTGATTATAGTGATAATGGTGATGGATGCAACTTAAAAAAAGGAAATGGATTGCAAAATACGGAAAACCGTATAAAAACCATTGGAGGAACGATTACATTTGACTCTCAAGTTAATAATGGGTTTAAGTCTACCATTATAGTTTAATTATTATGTTTAAAAAAGTACTGATTTCTGATGATCTGGGAAGCATTAACAAAGGGGTTGTTTCTGTTTTAAATAATCTTTCCATTAAAAATGTTGAGCAAGTACAATACTGTGACGATGCCTATTTAAAAATTAAAGCTGCTATAGCAATAAAAGAGGAGGCTCCTTATGATTTGTTAATAACAGATCTTTCCTTTAAATCTGATCACAGAGAACAAAAATATACTTCGGGTGAAGCCTTGATTAAAGAGTTAAGACAAGAAAATATAGATATTAAGATTATCGTTTATTCTATTGAGGACCGACTTCAGAGAGTAAGAAGCTTGGTGAAAACCCATCATATAAACGCATATGTTTGTAAGGGCAGAAAGGGACTGGTTGAATTAGCTGAAGCTATTAATAATGTAGCAGCCAATAAGCTCTATCTTTCACCACAGGTAAATGAAGCGCTTACCAAAAAAACCAATCTAGATATTGATGATTACGATATTGAGCTGGTAAAACAATTAGCCAACGGACTGTCGCAAGATGAAATTAGCACTTATTTTAAAACCAATTCTATCACCCCCAATAGCTTAAGCACTATTGAAAAACGCCTTAATAAATTGCGAATTCAGTTTAAAGCTAATAATGCTATCCAG
Organism: uncultured Polaribacter sp.; assembly: GCA_913061165.1. Classification (GTDB taxonomy): domain Bacteria; phylum Bacteroidota; class Bacteroidia; order Flavobacteriales; family Flavobacteriaceae; genus Polaribacter. Next base: position 2,423 of record CAJXTJ010000175.1, on the reverse strand, counting down.
CTTGTTGCCATCATGAAAGATTTAGGTCTTATTTAAAATGTAGAAAAATTTCTCCCACTGAGGAATCCCGTAAAGTTTATTTAAAATTTCCCAGTACGTTTGAAAAACAAATGGTTTTTACCACTTTCCATATAACTGGGGAGTTAAAAAAGTGGTTGTCACACCCCTATGGTTTTACCGTAGGGGTTTTTCTTATTATTAACATCAATATTTTTCTTTAACACAACCTTTAAAAGTTTCCAATCAAACTTTTTTACCTTTATCTTATATAATAATTTCACATGCCTAAAAAATTAAACCAATTAGAGGCCACCGCAATTTCCGGTAATGATATTAGTTCTTCTTGTTTATACGTTTCGGCGTTGGCTATATTTTACGCAGGTCAGTACGCTTGGATTTCTCTTTTAATAGTTGCGGTTGTACTTTTTTTATTCCGAAAAATATACGGTGAAGTTGTAGGCGCCTTACCATTAAATGGGGGTGCTTACAATGCACTGCTCAACACAACAAAAAAATCGACTGCATCGCTTGCTGCGGCTTTAACCGTTTTATCCTATATGGCAACGGCCGTACTTTCTGCTAGTGAAGCCGTGAAATACGCCGCTAGTATTTGGGAAGTTATTCCTGTATTACCCGTAACCATTGGAGTGTTGTTTATTTTTATGTCCTTGGTTATTTTGGGTATTGGAGAGTCTTCAAAAGTAGCGATTGCCATATTTTTATTTCATTTAACCTCATTGACCATCCTTTGTGGTTTTTGTATTTATCATTTTTTCACGAGCGGATTTGACATTTTGATTTCAAATTTTAATAATCCTATTGAAGGAAGTATAGTTACAGCTTTATTTTTTGGTTTTTCTGCTGCTATGCTTGGTATTAGCGGATTTGAAAGCTCTGCTAATTTTGTAGAAGAACAAAAGAAGGGCGTCTTCCCAAAAACATTACGGAATATGTGGATTATTGTGAGCATTTTCAACCCGCTCATAGCATTTTTAGCACTTGCCATTATTCCTATTGAAACCGTAAATGCTAATCAAGATGCATTATTGTCGTTTTTAGGAAATGCGTCTGGGGGACACTGGCTTTCATTCTTAGTTGGGCTCGATGCTGCATTGGTATTGAGTGGTGCCGTGTTAACTTCATTTGTAGGCGTTGGCGGGCTAATGGAACGAATGGCGCTAGATAGAATCTTACCCAATGTATTATTGAAAAAGAACAAACGCAATAGCAGCTACCTCATATTTATCCTCTTTTTTGTACTCTGCACTTCTATATTGTTTGTTACTGGAGGAGATCTTGCCAAATTAGCTGGAATCTATACGATTGCTTTTCTATTGGTAATGACGCTCTTTGGTATCGGAAACCTATTGCTTAAAGTAAACCGGAAACGCTTACCTAGGCCCGAACGCGCCACTTGGATTGGACTTTTTGTCGCCATCACTGCCGTAATTGCTGCTATCATTGGGAACACTGTTTTAAACCCTCCCTATTTAGCTATTTTCATTGAGTATTTAATACCCACCTTAATGGTCATATTTTTTATGTTATACCGAACCTATATTTTAAAGGCTGTATTATCATTGGCTAAATATATTTTCCCCGAAAACAACCGCTTCTTAAAGTTTCTGCATAAAAAAACAATACAAGAATTAGCACATATAAATAATCAGGAATTTGTGTTTTTCACCAACCATGAAAATGTTGAAATGCTCAATAAGGTTATGCTGTATGTAAAGAAAAACGAACCCACTCGAAAAATAAAGATTGTCGCTGTCTTAGATAAGAACGATAAAATTGAAGGGGCTCTTAAAAAAGATATTGAAGTCTTAAACAGAGCATATCCTGAGATACAAATAGAATTCGTAGAAGAAGACGGAAAATTTAACCCGGAAAAAATACGGGAACTCTCCAAACGATGGAATATCCCAACCAACTTTATGTTTATTGGTGCGCCTAGTGAAAACTTTCCGTATAAAATTCAGGAATTGGGTGAAGTCCGGCTTATTATCTAAAGCAAGATATTAATGCATCTGTAAGTAAAATTATAAACGAATTTAAAAACTCTGATCATCTGCAGAAGGACCATAACTGCCAGGCAACGGAATATCCAATAGCCGGAAATAGACTCCTAATTGCGCCCGGTGATGTGTGATTTGATTTAATGCATGGCGTATGGCTCCATGTTTTGTCCATTCCATTAATTTTTCTCCCTTCATACTTAAGCTCCAATTGGGTTCCAAATCGGATTCTGAAGCTTTATTCAAGGCTGAAAGACTTTCTTTATAATTCTGGTCTAAGGTTGCTTTTAATTGTGCCTTATTTTCTATTTTTTCGGTTTCATGCTCATCGGCCATATCAAAATCGTTGGTGTTCAACATGAGCTTCGGCCAATTAAAGATATCAACGATGTGGACGCTCAAATC
>CAJXTJ010000174.1 GCA_913061165.1 uncultured Polaribacter sp. | reverse complement strand
ATCTACACGTAAGGAGTCGTCGGCAGCGTCAGATGTGTATAAGAGACAGTACTGGAATAGTGGATTATCATAATGAGTATAAAGTTATCGGTCCTGGAATCATAACGGGGAGAAGCGGCACAATTGGGCAAGTACAGTATTCATCTCGTAATTTTTGGCCTCTTAATACTTCCTTGTGGATTAAAAAATATTATAACTGCGGACCTATTTTCGCTCTACACTTTCTGCGTTATATTAACCTTGAAAGATTTGCGGGAGGATCTGCTGTACCGTCTTTAGATAGAAGGGTAGTTCATGCACAACAGATTAAAATTCCTAGCACTAATTTAATCAAAGCCTTTGAAGATAACTGTAAACCCCTTTTTGAATTGATCGATAATTTATTAAACCAAAACCAACTCCTAAAAGAAGCGCGGGATGTGTTGTTGTCTCGTTTGATGATGGGGTTGGTAGCTGTGGAGGAGTTATTGGATGAAGATGGTAATTATAATATTGATGAGGTTGTTTTGGGGAGAGTTGCTGAGGAAGAAAAGGAATATAAAACCGATAAATAAGTACGACACCGTTTGGCGGAGTCAAGGGATAATTTTGTTAGCTAATTAAAATAGAAATCATGAAAAATTTAAAAAAGCGATTCTTTGAGATACGTAAAACCTTTGAAAACGGAGAATATGAGGAACAGCTTATTTATGATTTAGAAGAGGATATGCGCCAAGCTTATGATATAGCACATAAAGACAAAGAATTTTACGAGCTAGATGAATTAGGTAAACAAATAAAAGAATTCAAAAAAGAATTTGATTTTTACGATGCTGAAGCAGAGCTGGACACTATGTTTCCAGATCGACATGATGATGATTTTGACGAAGACCAAATGTCGTGGGATAGTGTTTTTGGGGGTTAAGAGAGTGAAATATAGCTTTAATTAGGAAAAAAATCAATTTGGGAAGGCGATACTGTGGGTCAAAACAAAGTATAATAATGAATAAAACATTTAAACTCTACAAGGTTTTTGAAAACCCATTAGATGAAAAAGCATTTTTCAAAGCAAAGAATATCTATTGTAACAGCATAAGGAAAAACTCGTTTTCTATGCTTGAAAATACTAACCTAATTGAATTAATAAAAACCATCAAACGCACACCAGATCAAATAGGGCCATATCAAGATTTAACTCCTTTTGAGGTGCTTAATCGTATAGGGAGCGACTTAGTTTTATTAGCGGGTGCAGAAAAAATATTCAACAACGAAGTACCTTCAATTAAACCTACTAAGATTTTGCTAAATATGGGAAATAAAGCGGGCTACGATATAGAAATTGATGCCGAACAGGGTAAAATTTATGGGGAAGCTTTTAATGCAGCAACATCATTTTGTAAAGTAAAAATGCGACAAAGCATTGATAAACTTTTGGAGGGATCCAGAAAGGAAGAAGTGTATAGTCAAGGACAAGCAGTTGTTTTTTACAATGCGGATATTGAGAAAACAATTAAAGCCTATAAAAACCAGAAAGATAAGTCATGTAAGAAAGTCACTATTCATAAAATTGCTTGTGATTATGAAAAGGTTGTTGATTTTATAAATTAGTTATGAGTAAAGAGGTTTTTTTTAAAGTAGGTACACTCCATATTGATAAGCTATTTCATAGTGATTCAAGCTTATCTATTCCCGAATATCAAAGGCCCTACGTTTGGTCTCAAAGTCAGATAGATGAATTACTTATGGACTGGGAAGATCATTTTTTTGAAAACGGTATCCTAATTCCAGATTCCGTTGAGTACTTTCTTGGTGCAATAATGATTTATGAGAATAATGGAAAGTATGAAATAATAGATGGTCAACAACGGCTTACCACGCTATTAATTATGGATTATGTTTGGAATGACGAAAACTCGGTTTTTGGGATAGATAACTTAAATTTTAATTACAACTCACTACTCTCTTTTAAAAAAATTAAAGAAAATCAATACTTCTTATCAAGTAAGAAGTCATCAGCAGTAGCATTAAAATTTAATGATATAATTTCAAAGCTTGTGGTCTCTCTCATCATTACAAATTCTGAGGATCGTGCCTTTGTGTTATTCGACAGTCAAAATAATCGAGGAATGCCTTTAGACGAAGTAGATTTCTTTAAATCATATCATTTAAGGGAATTGAATAATCAAGAAAACTATCTTAGGCATTTTGCTGAAAAATTTGATAGTATCAATGCCTTGAACCAAACAAATAAACATCACAAAAAACATTTAAAGACTTTAAATGAACTTTTTGTGAAACAATTGTGGACAATTAGATTTTGGTCAAAAAATCAGTTATACTTTCCAAATCGAAAGTTATTATTAGAAACATTTCAGAAAAATACAGTGTCATTTGGCAAAGTAGATGACATAAAATTGTTTCCATCTAATAGTAATGCTTTGGGTACAAGTTTGGTTTACAATGAAGATATGCAACCAGAGCTTAAATCTAGAATTAAGCTTTACAGTTCAAAAAGTATAGACATACCTTTTACTATAAATCAACCAATTCAAAAAGGGATTGGTTTCTTTTTATATACTGAGAAATACACTTCCATATTCAATTACATTTTTAGGGAAGAACAAGTGCATGAGCTGATACCTATTACAAATTTAATATATACAGTATTTAATAGTTACTTTATAAACTTATATCAAGTTGCGATTGTCCAGTATTTTGATAAATATAGAAACGAAGGCATTGAAGAATTTTCCAAGCGTTTAGAACATTATTTGGGAGCTTATAGAATGAATCGCGCAAGTATTGTTGCTCAATCTCCTATTGTTCTATTGCGTGACTACGGTAATATTCTAATGGTTATACAACAATCATATTTGGTTCAAGAAATTTTAGAAGCCTTAAAGATTTACGTACCTGAGAATTTCTACTCAGGGTTTAAATATAGGATCAGTGATTCCGATATATTTATACAGTATAATAACAATAATAAGGATCTCACCTCTACCAGACAGAATTATTATCAGCATGTAAGGGAGTTTTATAAAGGTTTTAATGAGGGAAATTGTAAGCTAACAGAAAAACACAATTGGATAAATGGAAGCATTATTAAGTAAAGGCGTAAATTTTAACACACTAACCAATGGTGAAAATCCTAAGATTGCTGCAAGTCTACTAAATCTTGAAAAAGTTGTTGAGGAAAACATACGCTTTAACATTCCAATCTATCAGCGTCTCTATGTTTGGAAAATTAACCAAATAAAGACCTTACTTGAAGATTTGAAAACAGCTTTTGATAATGATAGCACAGAATCTTATTTTCTTGGTGGTATTATGCTTTCCAGTAGTAGAAATGGGAAGATTGATTTGGTTGATGGACAACAGCGGTTCACTAGTCTATGGCTAATTTGTGATGCATTATCTAATAGTAACCCTGAATTAAAACGCTTTACTTATTTTAATAATGAGCCAAGGATTCATTTTTCAATTAGACATAAGGCTCAAGAGTACTTAAAAGATCATAATAGTTTCAAAAAATATTTTGACGAAAAAGATGAAGTCGTTGAAGGGTTAAAATCTGAAATTACTGAGATAATTCCTTTAGCAACAGGGCGAAAAATAATAATTGAGGTATTGAATTCTTTTCAAAAAGATAGTGATTTTGATAGTCGTTTATTTGGTGATTATATCTTCAGTAAAGTCCAGTTTTCGCAGACATTTATCCCAGCAAAATCTGATATGAATCGTGTGTTTGAAGCGATGAACAATAGAGGGAAACAACTGCAACATCACGAACTATTAAAATCTAAATTATTAGAGAAGATATCATCTGAGCACCGACTTATCTACTCAATAATGTGGGATGCGTGCAGTGATATGAATCTGTCTCTTATACACATCTGACGCTGCCGACGACTCCTTACGTGTAGA
>CAJXTJ010000173.1 GCA_913061165.1 uncultured Polaribacter sp. | reverse complement strand
TCTACACGTAAGGAGTCGTCGGCAGCGTCAGATGTGTATAAGAGACAGGTTTTTATACCGTGCTAATTTTAAGTATTATAGTAGCCATCACCTGGTTTCCATATGCAGAGAAAAGAAAAGCTTTTAAATTTCGTTGGTCTATAATAGCGGTAGGTATTTTATTACAGGCGGCAGATTATTTTTATTTTAAAGCTTTACAAGATCCAGAGGCCTTAATACTATTATTATCTGCAGTAAAAAGAAGTCAGTTAATAATTGCTGTTATTTTTGGAGGAATACTATTCAAAGAAAAAAATAAACGTAAAAAATTAGTTCCTTTGGCAGGAATTATAACTGGAGTGTTTTTGATTCTGTTTTCTTCGGGCTCCTAATTTTATAGTTTTTCATGAACTTCAAGCTTCTCTCCTATCTTTATTTTGATATAAGAACCTTATCTTTACAAATAGAGACCCTAATTATAAGATTTGGAACAAATAAAAAAATACATCGATCAAATAGCTACTATATCTATAGAAGATTGGGAGTTTTTCAAATCTAAACTACACCGCAGAACACTGCCTAAGAAAACTGTTTTCTTGAAAATCAATCAAATAGAGAATCATATTTCTTTTATTGAATCGGGCGTTGTTCGTTTGTTTATCCCTAAAGAAAATCCTGAAAAAGAAATTACATTTGGTTTTAGTTTTAAAAACCAATTTGTAAGTGCTTATGATTCTTTTCTTACTCAAAAACCTTCATTATATCAATTACAAACACTTACAGAAACTAGCATTTTAAGCATCTCTTATAAAGACTTACAAGATGTTTATAAAACCACACAAATTGGTAACTTGATAGGAAGATTAACGGCAGAACGTCTCTTTTTAATTAAATCTAAGCGAGAACAGAATCTACTAAACCTTTCAGCAGAAGAGCGTTACTTGAAATTATTTAAAGAAAGACCAGAACTTTTAAAAATAATTCCTCTAAAATACATTAGCTCTTATATTGGGGTTACCGCGCAAGCTTTAAGCAGAATAAGAAAACGTTTATAAATGTATTTTTATTGATTTGGGTTCATTGTTTTGTGCTGAATATCAAATTATCTTTGTAAAAAAAAATAAATGATTATAATTATATTTGTTTTGGTACTTTGGTATGGAGGTTTGTTTTTTCAATCTTTCTTTTTACACAGATACGCAGCGCATCAAGTTTTTACCATGTCTAAAACGATGGAACGTGTTAGTTTTGTTTTAACTTGGTTTTTTCAAGGTTCTAGTTATTTAAGTGCTTATGGTTACGGTATTATGCACCGCATGCACCATGCCTATACAGATACCGAAAAAGACCCGCACTCTCCTTCTCATGACGCAAATTTATTTGCTATGATGTGGAAAACAAAAACAGTGTATCAAGATATTAACGATCAAAAAATTACAGTAGATAAAAAATTCACTAAAAACGTACCACAATGGAAGCGCTTCGACGCCTTTGCAAGTAGTCGTTTTTCTAGAGTTCTTTGGATTGGCTTTTATATTTTATTTTTCACTTATTTTACAACGGCATTGTGGCAATGGGTATTATTACCTGTAGCGCTTATGATGGCACCAATTCATGGAGTAATTATCAATTGGTTTGGTCATATTTATGGGTATGTAAATTATAAAATGAGTAACACCAGTAAAAACCTTTTTCACTTCGATTTTTTAATGATGGGTGAAGGATATCATAACAATCATCACAAACATGCCACTAGTGCAAATTTTGGTGTAAAATGGCATGAAATAGATATGACCTACCTTGTTATTAAAGTATTAGATTTTATTGGATTCATTAAATTGAAACCGATTTCTATAAAAAAGTAATCTCGTTTTTAAAATTTAATAGATTAATTTTCGACTTATGTCAATCATTTTTATGTAGTTCTCTAGATAAAAAAGTATAAATAAAGGTCAATTCTTCAATAGAACTATTATACTGACTTGCACCAGAATGGCCTTCATTTTCTTGAGCCCATAAAAGAATAGGATTTTTTTGGTTGAGACCGTTTTGTAATTTTCCTGCAAATTTATAAGAGTGATAAGGAGGCACTCTTGTATCATTAGTACCTGTTATTATTAACGTGGATGGGTAATTTACAGCCTCATTTATAGTATGAAAAGGTGAATATGAAAGCATGTTTTTAAACTCTACTTCCTTTTTAACAGTGCCAAATTCACCCGTATTTGTGAAATAAGCCCCTGCCTCCGACTGCTCAAATCTTAAAACATCTAAGACGCCCACATTTATTACCGCAGCTCCGAATAATTCTGGTTTTTCTGTCATGGCAGCCGCAGTAATCATACCTCCATGAGAGCTTCCTATAATTCCTATCTTTTTAGCCTTTGTATACCCTTCAGCAATTAAATATTCTGCAGCACTCGTAAAATCTAAAACACCATTTCTCTTCTTTAAATTTCTACCTTCTTGCCACCATTTATAGCCAAACTCTCCTCCTCCTCTAATGTGAACATAGGCAAATGCACCACCGTTTTCTATAAAAGAAATAATACCAGGATTAAATGAAGGTTTTGCTATTATACCATAACCGCCATAGGTGTTTAATAAAAAAGGTGTTTTGCTGTTTTTGGGTAAAGAATCTTTATACACCATAAATATGGGCACTTTTACACCGTCATGTGAAGTGAATTCTGTTCGTGTAAATTTATAGTTAGCGGAATCAAAAGCAACTGCTTTTTTCCCTAAATAGGTGAATTTATAGGTAGATAAATCTAACTGACAAGTTATTGCAGGCACAGAATAAGAAGATAACCTAAAGGTTAATTCTTTCTTTTCTTTATGGTAATATAAACTACTCACGGCTAAACCTTCTGGAGTAACAACTTCTCCTAGTACTTTGCCGTTAAAATCTGTAACTGTTAGTAAAGACGAATTTTCCATTTGAAAAGAAGTTACTATTTTTTTCTCTGCTATAATGGCATTTGTAAAAACAGTTCCATTATATGAAGGTGTTATTAATTTCCATTTTGCTGGTTCATTAATCGGAAATTTAATTACATACTTTTTGTTTTTAATTTTTGTACTTGCTACTATCGTATCATTTTTGAAACGATGAAAACGAATATCATATTTTATATCCGTAAACAATGGTGTAAACTCTTTTACATCTTGTTTAGGCCTTAAATAATAATAACTATAATTATTTTTAGAGTTATCAGATTTTTTAAGAATATACAAGCTTTGTTTTCCTACACCAAACAAACTTAAATTTTCATCTTTGGTGTCTACATTAAAAACTTTAGCATCTTCAGTTTGCGCAGTTTCTAATGTGTGATACATTAATTCAGGAAAAGCTCTACTTACTTTTTTTGCATTAAATTTATTTTTAATGTAAAAGAAACCCTGACCATACCAATTAATTTGCGGGGATATAACTTCTGTTAATACTTCTTTAAAGAAATGCCTGTTTTTAATGCCAACAATTTTAATTTCTTTCCAATCACTTCCATTTCTATTGTATTGATATGCTAAAAAATGATCATCGTAAGAGGGGGTTAATCTTGTGAAATTAATACGGTCTTTCGTAGAAATAGAATTCGGTCCTATTAATTTTTGATAACTTGTTTTGTTACCTTTAGTGTAGTAAATACTTGGTGGAGAATTTCGTCCTGGATATATTAATTTGTAATAATATTCTTGATTTTTTTTTGTTTCAATATACACTTCAAGCTGCATTTCGCTCCAAACATAAGATTTCATTTTCGCCCGAGCTCCCTTAGTATTAGATATTTTTTTTAGATATTTTAAAGATATTTTGTTTTGTGCTGCTACCCAATCTTCTACCTCTGGGGTAGCTGTGTTCTCTAACCATTGATAATTATCCATAATTTCTATAGTATGATAGCTGTCTCTTATACACATCTCCGAGCCCACGAGACCTCTCTACATCTCG
>CAJXTJ010000172.1 GCA_913061165.1 uncultured Polaribacter sp. | reverse complement strand
CTTTTTAAATACCTTAAAATATGAGTGAAATTAATTTAATTCAGTTAAGAACTGAAGATTTAAAAGCAATTTTTGGCCAAATAGTTAAGGCTGAATTCGAGAGTGTAAAAGAAAATATAAACAAAGAAAAAACTACACGTTATCTCTCTAGAAAAGATGTTTCAAAGATGCTTAACATACACATAACAAGTGTGGTTAATTGGAGTAAAAAAGGGATTCTAACTCCCTATCAAATTGGCAATAGGATTTTTTATCGGTTGGTAGATATTGAAAATGCAATTATTAAACTAAAAAGATAATTGTGATGGATATAAATACAAACGTAAATCAAGGAGTTGCAAAAAAGTTTAATTTGTTTCAAAGCGTAAAAGACAATAAGGCGCGCACTGAAGTAAGTTTTGATGAAATTGTAGCAAGAGTATTGGGGAATGAATTCAAGATGATTATTGATGCTATTTCTACTGCTGATAAAAAAGATCTTAGTACTTTAAAGTTGTCGCTTCCTGCTTTTGCTGTTAACGGAACGTTTCATGGAACAAGGGCAAATGATAATATAAAAGAGTATTCGCAGCTGATATCCTTAGACTATGATAAATTAGAGGATGCTCATGCTTTAAAGGCCAAGGTTCAGGAGCTAAATTGCACTCATGCAGCTTTTATAAGTCCATCTGGAAAAGGGGTAAAGGTTTTTATTAGGATCGATACTCAAAAAGAACACCACGCCAAGGCTTATGAAAATGTTAAAAGGTATTATGATGATTATTTAAGTATTCCTTCCGATTCACAAGCGTCAGATATGGCAAGGTTATGTCTTCTGTCTCATGACCCCAATATTTTTTACAATAAGGAATCTATTACTTTTTCAGCAGGGGAATCATTAAACCTAACGGTAGATGACTCTACTGAAAACTTAGATAGAATTTATAAGTTTACAAGTAAGCATTTGACTTTTATGAATGGCTTTAGAAACTCATTTGTCTTTCAGTTTTCATGTAATGCAAATAGATATGGTATACCCAATGATCGGGTTATTAAGTATGCGGCTAAATTTATTCAAGATGATTTTTCCGTTTCTGAAATAGAAACAATTATAACAGGTGCTTACGGGAGGTATGTTTCTGAGTGGGGGAAATATACGACTAGTGAGCTGATCGTTCAAGATGACGAATGGTTGAGTGAAAGATTTCCGCCCAAAGTTTCTAATCAAGTTATTCTTAATCACCTGTCTGCTAATGTTGCAGTAAATGAATCGACAGGTTATATTTTTAGACTTGTAGATGGAATTATAGATTTTAAGACCAAGCTAGCGGAGGGTGATTTCATTCTGAAGTTAAAGGATGCTGGTCTTAGTAATAGGAGTGATAATGATTTTAGGAGGATCATAAACTCTGAATCGATTACCAAAATTACTCCGCTTAGTCTTTTTCTTCAGCGATTGAATGGTGAGGTTTGGGATAAGGAGGATAGACTGAAGCCCCTTGTAAGTGCGATGAATTTATCAGGTGACTTTGACAGGAATTTAGATTTAATAACCCGCTGGCTTTGCACTGTCTATTCTTTTGCGATGCGAGGTAGTGATACTAAAATCCACTACAATAAGTTTTCGAGGGTTGTTTTGATACTGTACAGTAAGGCTAGAGCGCTTGGTAAGACCACTTTTTTTCATAAGCTTGGAATGTTAGATGAGGTTCAGAGTGCCACTGGAGCCTCAGGTTTGGACTTGTATAGTGAGTTTCAAGGAGAAATTTCTAATGATCACTTAGAGCTTGCAAACCTTCGAGCAAACAAATTGTTTCTTCAGATAGATGATATAAACAATGTCATGATTAAGGACGAGGGAAAGCTCAGGAGTATTATTTCTCAAACACATACAAACAGGAGGAGAATGTATACTGAGCTAAATGTGACTTCTTTAAATCGAGCTAGCTTTGCAGGAACAACAAACCATAGAGAACTACTCAGGGATAAGGAGGAGAATAGGTATATGATTTTTGAGGTGGCAGAAAGAATGAATTTTGAGTCTTTAAATAATATAAAGTATATTCAGCTTTGGTCTCAGATTAGGAGTATGTGTTTCAAGGGAATTGAAATTCCTCTATTTGAAACAAAGCAGTTAGAAGCTATTTCAAGTATGGGAAAAGACTATTTGTATGAAAGCATAGATGACGACTTTTTGAATGAGCTTTTTGAGTTTGATCCCGATGGACGACTTTCTTTTAGAGAGATTAATGATCATGTTTCTTCTTCTTTAGGGTTTTTTATAAATCAAAGTAAATTAGGCTCAGCATTGAAAAAACTTGCTCCATCAGGAGAGGATACAAAGATTAAAACAAATGGGAACAACAGATATCGTGTTAGAGAAAAAGATAACCCACTTTTAGGGCCTGTTGTTCTTGATTTTTAGGGTACAGGGTATACCCTTTTTTAAAAAAGTATATGTAAAACTAAAATATATATAAAATCTTTTTTAAAAAGGGGTGTCCCCTACCTTTTTTACACAAAAAAAATAGCTAATAGGAGCGACAAACGGATAGCCCCTCATCCGATTTGTGTAAGCTAAACGAAACACTAACAATTCAAATAACTGCTATATCCTGGTGTTTAGTTCGCTAGGGGTTTGTTTATTGTGTAGTGAGTATTATGTTTCTGTTGGCTCCCCAGGTTCAAATACAATCGTGTTCTTTTGTCCTAGTAGTGGCTGAAAACACCCATGAAGGGCATACGTAAAATTAAAATCAACCAATAGCCTCAATAATTACATTACCAGAGACAATATTATTATTAATATCTACCCCATTAAAATTTCCTTTTGCTTCTTTTTTATTTTCAGTAAAATCTAATGCTTTGATATAAACTGATACTTTTTGCAAATGAAACATTCCTGATATAGAAAAATCAAAATTTAATATTTGGCCTTTACTTAAAACAGAGACTTTATCATTTTCTATAATTATATCCTCATTTAAGCTTATTATATTGTAATGAAATTTTTCTATTTTTAGGTTTAATTTATATTGTAATGTTTCGAATTTAAAAATAAAACTATATTTCCCAGCTGTTTTTAATAATATTTGAGAAAATGGACTTTTTTCAGAAAAAAGTAGTGGGTTTTTTCGAATGCTGCTTTCCACGACCATTCTGTTTTTATTGAGTTCTTGACAAATAATGGGATCAAAATTTTCTCCATTAACTTCTTCTTCAACTTCCGTCTTAGAGTTGTATTTCTTTAAAATCATTTTCCCAGCAATGGCCCTGTCATATTTATCAAACCCTGAGTAGGTGCCAATTAAATAATGTCTCTCGTTTGGCGAAGATTTGCCAATAAAAAATATAAACTTTGCACCCTCACTTTTTTTTCCTTCGATATAAAACTTGGTGTCGAAAAAAACAAAATCTTCACTTTGTTTAATCGTCCCATAAAATCTATAAATTCCTTTATGGCCAGCATCATCTCGATACACGTAAATCATTTCTATTTTTTTCCATTCACTATAAATAAAAACTTGCCCTTTATTCATTTTGTTATCTTCTCCAAAATAATAACAAACGTAATAATGGTCATTCTTCTGACTGTTTTTATTTAATAATTCGAGCTGTTCTTTTTTTTCGGCATCATTAAAAAAGCCACTTTCCATAAAGGTATAAACATCTTTGTAGCCCAAATAATTAAAGAAAAGTAGTTTATACTCCCTGCTTATTTTAATTATAGGTATACCTAATTGTGATTCTCTATGTTTATTATAAAGATACTTGCCATTTACATAACCTTTTAATATTTGTTCTAAATCACTTTTTAGATTAGGTTTTTCACTAGTATAACTTCCAAAACCATATAATTGAGAGTCTTTATATCTTGCGTTTATAGCATGCTTGTCTTTAAAATGCTGTATCACATTGTAAAGTAATACACTAAAAGTGTTTTTTGTAAGGATTAAAGTCTGTCTCTTATACACATCTCCGAGCCCACGAGACCTCTCTACATCTC
>CAJXTJ010000171.1 GCA_913061165.1 uncultured Polaribacter sp. | reverse complement strand
AAGGAGTCGTCGGCAGCGTCAGATGTGTATAAGAGACAGGTTACTATTATATTGCAGTTGCGGGTAATCGATATGTATCCCTAATTTTAATAAAAAAGGAAAAAAATTGGTAAGAACTAGAAAAATAGTATCAATTTAGAACGTAGGCTTCTTCTTCTTTTCAGGAATTACTATAAAATCTTTTAAATAAAAAGGTTCGAAGTAGGCAATATTTTCAATATCTCCTTTTCGATATTTATCATAAGATAACATTGCCATTTCCTTTGAAGAAGGAAACTTATCATCTATAAAAATAGCATTTTTATGGGTAATTGTTTCTTTACATTTATGAGCACCATCTCCTAAAAAATAAACTTCACCTTTATGTAGTTCATCAGAAAAAGAAGTTTTATCTATAATTTCTGCTTTAATTTCTCTTATTCTTTTGTGTTGCTTGTCAAAAACAGCTGCATAAACTTCCATTCTTCGTGCATCTAGCATCGGTACAATTACTCCACAATCAATAGCAACAGCAAAAGAAAGAGATGTAAGCGTATCAATTGATATTAATGGTATATTTAACGCAAAAGAGAGTCCTTTTGCCGCTGAAACTCCAATTCTTAGCCCTGTATAAGAACCCGGACCTTTACTTACAGCTATGGCGTTTATTTCAGATTTAGAGATGTTGCCTTCTTTTAGAATACTTTCTATGAAAGGGTGTAAAACCTCAGCATGCGAATAATTACCATTATTCAATTCTTTAAAAGCTATAATTTTACCACTATCTGCAATACTTACTGAGCAGTTTTTAGTTGAAGTTTCTATGTTAAGGATTATTGCCAATTGTTGTATTTTTTACAAAGATAGTATTTCAAAAAAAGAAATACCTCACAGTGTTTAATTCTGTGAGGTATTGTGTTTATCAGTTTTAATTACTTATTCTAGAATTAATTCACCAGAATAAAACTGCAGCACTTTTGTTTTAAAAACATAATCATACTTAGAACGAATCATAGCGCTTTCTGCACTTACCAAACGTGTTCTTACCAGATCAAAATCAAACAAGGTCATAGTGCCATAATTGTATCTTTCTTGTGCATTTTTAAATGCTTCTTTTTGCGCTGCTAAAGAAATTGTTGCGGCTTGAAATGTTTTTAAACCAGATTTTACATCTAAAAATGCTTGCTCTATTGTTTGCTTTAATATCAATTTCTGACTTTCTAATCTCATTACAGAAACTTCTTTATTAATTAGAGATTGTGCAACTCTGTTCTTGGTTTGAAATCTGTTAAAAATTGGTATATTTATTGAAACTCCAATGTTATACCCCAAATTATCATTTAATTGATTAAAAAAATAATCGTTCGTAAATATTTCATTAAACCTATGACTATAGCCTGTTCCCATTCCACCAAAAGCTGTAACTGTTGGAAGAAAAGAACTTTTTGATAATTTAATATTAAAATCTGCATTATCAATTTCTAGTTTTGCTCTTGCAATTTCTGGCATATACTCTAAAGATTTTTGAAATACTGAAGAAGAGTTCCCATACAATAAGTTCACAGATGGTGTGCCAACGTCGATTGGGGCTACATCAAAACCTTTTGTAGGTTCTTGCAGTAACTGTGCAATATTTAACAATGCCAAGTCCAATGCATTTTCTTGTAAAATTACACTTTGTAGATCATTAGCTGCTGTAGATTGAAAATTTAATAGTTCTCCTTTTGCAATTGCACCTGCTTCAAATCTAGCATTTGCAGCTTCTATTTGTTTTCTACTTATTTCTGATTGAACTTTTGCCACTGCTAAATTTTCTTTAGCGAACAAAACATTTAAATAGGTATTTACGACTCTTAAAGAAATGTCATTTTCTATTTTCTTTAAATCTAGTAAACTAGACTCAACTCCCAGTTGTGCTTGTTTATATGTGTTGGTATTTCTAAATCCATTAAAAATGGTAATATTAGAATTCAAATCAAAAGACGCATTAAAATTATCTGTAGATATTCTTGCATTACTAATATTATCAATAAAAGATCCAAATCCAAATCTACCCGATGAACTTCCATTTAAATTTGGCAAAAAATTACCTTTCGCAATGGCAACATTTTTTTCTGCAAGCTTTACGCTTAATTTATTTTGTTGGATAGAAATATTTCTGACTAATGCCTGATCAACAGCCTCTTTTAATGTCCATGTTTTTTGTGAAAAAGCAGCAAATGAAATACATAATGCTACAAATAGAATGAATTTATTTTTCAAAATTTACAAATTTTATATAATGTTAACTAAAGATAAGACGAACAAAAATAAAATATGTTACAGGGTTTTACTCTTATTTAAATGTTAATTATTTACCTTCTTATTGTAACGGTAAATAGTAAAAAATAAAAGACCAATTAAAAGGTAAGGAAAAACCATAAGGTACGTAATACCACTATTTACGCCTTCGGCCATCGAAATATCTCCATTTTCTACAACGGCCTTGCACATTGCACATTGAGAAAACGTAGTTTTTGATGTAAAAAAGAACAATAAAATAAGAAGTGTTTTGTTTTTAAACATAATAAGGAGATATCATTAAATATACTATAACGCCAGTAACAGCAACATATAACCAAATAGGAAAGGTTTTTTTTGCTATTTTTTTATGCTCGGTGAAAAGTCCAAGTTTTGCCTTCATATAGGTAACCAGTACAAAAGGAATTACAATTACAGACAAAACAATGTGCGTAATTAAAATAAAATAATAGACATACTTTACAAATCCTTCACCACCAAAAGAGGTCGAATCTGAAGTCATATGGTATGCTATATACATTAGTAAAAACAATAAAGAACAAGCTATTGCTGCAGTATTTAATTGCTCGTGTAATTTTTTATTTCCTTTTTTTATAGCGATAACTGCTGCTATTAATAACACTGCAGTTAGCCCATTTATAGACGCATAGATTGGCGGAAGAAATTTTAGCGGAGCTACATCAAACCCCAAACTTCTTAGATTAACACCAAATAAAGCAGCTACAGCTACTGGAATTATTACAGACAATGCCGTAATAATTTTTTTATACTTTTTTTCTTGTGCTAGATTATTCATTCAGTAATATTTTAATGTCTTCTTTTATTTCTTTTATTTGATCTGGAAAGCCATTATCTTCTAGAGCGTTATAATAAATAATTGTGTTTCCGTTTTCATCTTTTCTAGAACGAATAAATCCATTTTTATCAACCAAAGCAAAATAACCAGAGTGTTCAAAACCACCATGTTCATCCTCGCCTTTCCCTGCATACAATTGAAACCCTTGTTTTGCTAATGCATATACCATATCATCAGATTTACCCGTAAGTAAATGCCAATTTCTATGTGTTATTCTATTTACCTGCGCATACTCCTTTAAAATTTCTGGTGTATCTATTTCTGGTGTAATAGAGATGGAAGCAATTCCGAAATTTGGATTGCCAAAAAAGGCATCCTGAATGGTTACCATTTTTTGATTCATTATTGGACAAATACTAGGACATGTTGAAAAGAAAAACTCTACTACATACACCTTGCCTTCATAACTTTTATTTGTAATTATTTTCCCTTCTTGATTTATGAATTCAAACTCAGGTACTTTTCTTTTCTGCTTTTCAATAGTTTTTAAATATTCTAATGTAGTATCTGCTTTAAACCTATCTACTACTTTTGGCACCGTGTAAATACCAAATAATAAAATAATAAATGCAATACCTATATATGAATACTTCTTTTTCATAAGCCTACTTCTTTTCTATCTGCTTTATTTTTATTTTTAAATGCAGCATAATATTCGTAATAGAGTACGTTTATATCATCTTTCATTATTTTCTTTAATTCTGCAACAGAATTCATGTCATACCCAACTAGTTTCCTTTCTTTCTTTTCTTCATCGTCTGTACGCGCTCTTAAATATCCGTTTTTATCCACTATAAAGGCATCAGAAGTATAAAAATTATCTAAAGAAGCTGTCTCTTATACACATCTCCGAGCCCACGAGACCTCTC
>CAJXTJ010000170.1 GCA_913061165.1 uncultured Polaribacter sp. | reverse complement strand
AGATGTAGAGAGGTCTCGTGGGCTCGGAGATGTGTATAAGAGACAGGTATTATTGATTTGCTAAATCAAGTAAAATTTCTTATTTTGCATTGCATAATTCAACAAATACAATGGCAGCAGAAATTACAAGGTTATTTGATTTTCCATACTTCCAATTAGAAAATCATAATTTAAAAAAAGCATTTTCAACCAAGCATAATAATGTTTGGGAAAGTATTTCTACTCAAGAATATATTGACCAAGCGAATCAACTTAGTAGAGGTTTAATAAACTTAGGAATACAACCAAATGATAAAATTGCAATAATATCTTCTAATAATAGAACGGAATGGAATGTCTGTGATATAGGAATTTTACAAACAGGCGCTCAAAATGTGCCAATCTATCCAACTATTTGCAAAGAAGACTATGAATATGTTTTAAATCACTCAGAAGCTATTTATTGTTTCGTTTCAGATATTGAAGTTTTAGAAAAGGTGAATAAAATAAAAGGCAATACCAAATTAAAAGGTGTTTATACTTTTGACGCAATTGCCCGGGAAAAATCTTGGAAAGATATTTTAGAGTTAGGTAAAGATAATACAAATCAGAAAGAAGTAGAACAAAGAAAAGATGCTGTAAAGCCAGAAGATTTAGCAACGTTAATATATACTTCAGGCACCACAGGTAGACCTAAAGGGGTAATGCTTTCTCACCAAAATATAGTAACAAATGTATTGGCTGCTAAAAAAAGAGTACCCTTAACAGATGGTGAAGATATTGCTTTAAGTTTTTTACCTATTTGCCATATTTTTGAGAGAATGATCTTATATCTATATCAATATTGTGGTGTGTCTATTTACTTTGCGGAATCTATTGAAAAACTTTCTGAAAATGCTCAAGAGATAAAACCGAATATAATGACTGCTGTGCCTCGTTTATACGAGAAAATATATGACAAAATCATTTTAAAAGGAGAAACATTAGCCGGTATTAAAAAAATTCTCTTTTTCTGGGCAGTAAACTTGGGTTTAAAATACAAACCATATAGAGAAAATGGTTGGTGGTATGAAAAACAACTAAGTCTTGCTAGAAAACTAATCTTTTCTAAATGGCAAGCAGCTTTAGGAGGTGAATTAAAATGTATGGTTTCGGGTAGTGCTGCATTACAACCAAGACTTACGAGAGTGTTTGCTGCAGCAAACATGCCAATTATGGAAGGTTATGGCCTTACAGAAACATCTCCAGTAGTTACTGTTAATGATGTAAGAAACGGTGGTTTTAGACCGGGAACTGTCGGTAAAGTAATTGATAATGTTGAAATTAAAATTGCAGAAACTGGAGAAATATTAGTAAAAGGACCCAACATTATGATGGGGTACTATAAAGATGAAGAAAAATCTGCACAAGTTTTAAAAGACGGTTATTTTCATACAGGAGACAAAGGAGAGTTTGATGCTGATGGGTTCTTAAAAATTACAGGTAGAACCAAAGAAATGTTTAAAACTTCTGGTGGTAAATATGTGGTGCCACCTTTATTAGAGGGTGAATTAAAACAATCTTTATTTATAGAACAAGTAATGGTTATTGGTGAAGGTGAAAAAATGCCAGCGGCACTTGTTCAGCTAAACTTCGACTTTATAAAAGATTGGATTGATAAGAAAGGACATAAGATTGGTAAAACTAATGAAGAAATTATACAATCTGAAATAGTTATAAATAGAGTTCAACAAGAAGTTGATAAGTGCAATACAAATTTTGGGAATTGGGAACAAATTAAACGTTTTGAATTAACACCAAATATTTGGACTATAGATGACGGACATCTGACACCGACAATGAAAATGAAAAGACCGATAATAAAAGAAATCTATAAAGACTTATATAATAAGATTTATTTAAAATAAATTTAAAACCTCACTATCAAAAATTAGTGAGGTTTTTTTTTATTTTATTTCTTTAATTATATAAAAGCTGCACGAGTTAACAAACTACAATCCTATAATACAACTACTCTAATTCTACAATAATTTCATTTCTACGGAATAAAACTTCATAGGGAGGATTGTAACCTAAAACCGAGAATTTATTGGCATATTTAATTCCATTTTCATCCAGTAATTTTATAAGTAATAACTTGTACTTCTCTATTTTTTTATCACTTGCCCAGCCACTAAAAGTAATTGCAGCCATTTTCTTTTCAGGAATTTCTATAAATTCAATTTTAGTATTTTCTGGCTTTGGTAAGTTCTCTTTCGTGAATTTTTCTGGCACTAGAAACAGCATTGTCATCTCCTTCTTTTCTAGCGTCATAGCAACGGGAGAGGTCATCGGTATTTGTTCCTTATTTTCATTCTTTCCAAAAATATACCCACCTAATACAGAAAAACCTTTACTAGAGGCTTGTTTATAATTATCAGTTTGTATCTTAACCGAAGTAAATAAGCTTGCTTGATATGTTCTAATTTCGAAATCTTTGTATGTTTTGATTATTGAATATTTATACCCTTCTATATTTTTACTACTTCTATAAAGATAAATTTGACTCCCTAAAAAAAGTGCAAAAATAATGCCTAAAATTATTAAAAGTGTTTTCATAATCTATTTTAATTTTAAAAAAGTATCAAGATGAATTAGTTTTAATGTAAAATTTTAAAAAGTAATTCTTTCAAAATATCTTCATTAGACTGGCTAGCTCCAACACCTTTACTTTTTACATCTGCATCTCTTAAAAATGCAATTACTTGCGCCACTTTACGCATTGGGTAATTTCTTGCGGCTACAAAGTACTCATCTACAAAATAAGGGTTTACCCCAAGATTTTTAGCTACAGAATTTTTAGATTTATCTTTTAAACCGTGAAACATTAATAGTTGTGTAAAATATCCATTCAATAAGGAGATGGTCATTACTAATGGATTGTTTTTAGGATTTACTGCAAAATAATTAATAATTCTATTCGCTTTTACTATTTGCTTCTCTCCTACTGCTTTTCTTAACTCAAAATTATTAAAGTCCTTAGAGATACCAATATTATCCTCGATGTGCTTATCATTAATAATAGTTTCTTTTGGCAACACCAGCATTAATTTGCTTAGTTCATTAGATATTTTACTTAAATCAGTTCCTAAAAACTCGACTAACATTAAAGATGCTTTAGGTTCAATTTTATACTGCTTGCCGCTTAAGATTCTACGAATCCAGTCTGAAACCTGATTTTCATATAATTTTTTACTTTCAAAAATAAAACCTGTTTTAGCTATTGCCTTATGTAACTTCTTGCGCTTATCTAATTTTTTATACTTATAATTTAAAACCAATATCGTAGTAGGCTGTGGGTTTTCTGCATAAGAAACTAATTTTTCTATATTTCTGCTCAGATCTTGTGCCTCTTTAACAATTAAGACTTGTCTTTCTGACATCATTGGGTAGCGTTTAGCTGCCGCAACAATATCTTCTACAGTAACATCTCTACCATACATTACCTGTTGGTTAAAGCCTTTTTCTGCTTCGTCTAGGATGTTCTCTTCTATATAATCAGAAATTTTATCTATATAATAAGGCTCATCCCCCATTAAAAAATAGATTGGTTTTATATTCCCATTTTTAATATCTGAAACAATGTCTCTAATTTCGTTCATTTTCTTACTTTTGACTGATGCAAAATCTCAATCTACCAAACTATAAATTCAAACTCAAAAGTAACGAAAATAAGACGCTTATTTTTGATATTTTAAGAAAAAAATATATGGTTTTAACTCCAGAAGAATGGGTGAGACAGCATTTTGTACATTTTTTAATTGAAGAAAAGAAATACCCAACTTCTTTAATAGCGCTAGAAAAGCAATTAACTATTAACAATCGTAAAAAAAGAACAGACATATTAGTCTTCGATAAAGAAGGAAATCATGATATCATTGTAGAATGTAAAGCACCACATATTAAAATAACACAAGTAGCGTTTGATCAAATTGCGCGTTACAATTTAAAACTAAAAGCAAAGTACTTAATCTGTCTCTTATACACATCTCCGAGCCCACGAG
>CAJXTJ010000169.1 GCA_913061165.1 uncultured Polaribacter sp. | reverse complement strand
ACGAGATGTAGAGAGGTCTCGTGGGCTCGGAGATGTGTATAAGAGACAGTTGATGTTCTATACGAAACAACGAATCTGAATTAATAAAATGTGAAATATTAAGCGTTTGCTGATCAGGCTATTTGTTTGTGGGCCTTACGGCAATAGAATAGAAGCTTATCTGTTTCAGGATAATACCTAAAAAAAAACATAGCCATTTTTTAAATACTCATTTTTAATCTAAGATTTCGTAGTCAATAGCTAGCTTTCGCAAAGATCTTAAAGCAGAACTAAAGTTTTTATCTGCTACCTCAATCGCTATAGGATCACCTTCTAAAAGAAAATCGGTCAATTCAATTGATAAAGGAGCATCAATGTTAGATGAAATCTCTGTAATACAATTGGCTATAGCCCTCTTATCAGGTCTTTGCGATTCACAAGACAACAAGTTTAATTTCATACGTTTTATTTATAACTACAAGATACTCATCTTAAAATTAGATAGCTCTGGATTGTGGAAATACCATTTCTTAGTTTACTATCGACTACGAACCGTTGGAACTAGTAAGCTTTTAAAGCTTTTATTTAAAGGTATGGCGCATTTCTTTCGTTGACGATGCATTTAGGAGTTGGTTAAAGGTTCGGATGCTTTTAAAATTGCGGGTAATTTCTCTCGATATAGCAACGCCAGAAACGCCTGTTTCTAATATTTCTGTTACATCTTCTGTTGTGATACCTCCAACACCAATGATGGGTGTTTCGGTTTGTAAAACATCTGTAATGGCAGTATATCCCTTTAATCCCAATACAGGAGGCAGGTTTTCTTTGGTTACTGTAGGTCTAAAAGGACCTAAACTAATATAATCCACTTCTTTATCTTGTAGTATTTCACAATCTTGTAAAGTATGTGCTGTTCCCCCAATAAGTTGCCACGTATAGAGGTGTTTTCTAACACGAGTAGGGCAGGAGGCTGCTTTTTCAATATGCACCCCATCCGCTTTGACTTCTTTTGCTATTTTATAATGATCGGTAATGAGTAATCTGGTTTGAAAGTGAGCTGTAATTTCCCTCGCTTTATAAGCAGCTTTTAAAAGTTCCTTTTCTGAAACTTCAGGTAACCGTAATTGAACTAATTCTGCACCCGATGTACATGCTTTTTGAATATGCTCTAGATGTTCTGCTGGAGAATTTCCTTGGGAAATATAATGTAGTTTTGGAATCATCATACTGTGAAATGATATTTTTATTTAGTATAAATCATTGATAACCTTACGCCTTGACTTTTTTAGAATATTCCATAAAATGAGATTCAAAGCGTTCTATCATGGGATTCATTTTTTCTGAATATAACACATATTGGCATTTTTTTATGCTTTGCGTAATCGATATCACAGCAGCGTATGCCGATTTTTGAACTAAAAATTCAGCGTCGTCTATACTAAATAATTTTAATTGAGACGTACTGACCCCATTCATCAAGAACAACTGGTTCATAGATTTTGGAGTGGAAATAAGAATGTCCACGCCCTCAAAAATTTCTGATTTTTGGATATCAATATGAAGCTCTTCATAGCCTACATACACTCGTAACGAAGTATGTTTTGTATATGCTAAAAAAGCCTCGTGTAATTGCAGGGCTTTTTCTTTGTTTTCAACAAGAACGACAGCCCTTGGAGCAGTACCAACGGCCTCACATTTTAATTTTTGCAAGGTAGTCATGATAAGTGTGGTGGTTTTTCCACTGCCTGTTGGAGCTAGACAATACGCATTCGATCCACTTTTAATGATAGGAATGCTTTTACGTTGAAAAGGTGTTGGCGTTGTTATTTCTAGAGATTCGAATTTCTCTTGTATATAGGGGTGTAGTTTTTTAAAAGGCATAGAAAGTAAAAAATAGTTATTTGTGCAGTCTGTATGATAATTACAAAGATACCGACCTGCAAACGAAATAAAGGGGAGTCGTTCATTTTTCTAGGGTATAAAAATTACATGTACTTGTTGGGCGCGGCAATTTTATATAAATATCAATTATAGCTTACGAATGACAATAAATATTGTTCGTAAAATGGCTTTGACATAATTCCTGACGATATGAGCCTAAAGGGTCATATCTGGAATTATATAAAATAGCGCAGAAAAAGCGCTATCCGCATATTTACTTAAATGTACTATAATGTTCTGCGTTATGTAACTTTGCTTTGGTAAAAGCGAAGTTGTTAATCCAAATATTCTTTTATTTTTTTTCTTCTCAAATGTTTCTTTTAAAAATGTAATGGAATACGCTTTGCCCGAAGCGACGATAGGAGCGAAGTGGGAATGTGTATGGAATGGAAAATATAAAAGCCTTTTATTCAACATGTTAATATGTTGTTGAAAAGTCCTTAAGTTTTTACATAAGAAGTCAGAAATCAAATGTTAAATTTAAGGCTACCTATTAATGTTTCTCCCTGCATTATAAGATTTATAATTCTAAAGACTCTTTTAGAAAGGAGTTCTTGTATAAAATTTAAAGTTGATGAAAAAAAATGATTGCCCGAATTGTGAGAAAGTATTATCTGAAAAAGCGATTTTTTGTGGTAGATGTAAAACACAGATTAAATGTCTAAATTGTAAAGAAATGTTGAGTTTAGACGATGTTTGTTGTGAAGTTTGCGGAACAGATATAAAAGGTAAAAATGAATCTTCTGCAATGAATAGAATTGTCTATGATGGAAAAAAGTTTGAGGCAAAATTTACAGATACTGTTGGTAAAGATGTAACAGAAACATTTGGGAACATTTTTATGGCAAATCAAGAAAGATTAGCAAAAAATGCTCTAGGACAAGGTCAAGGTGCTTCTATACCGAAAAATGAAGAAGAGGAAATAATTGATATTGATTCTGAAGAAGTTGATTTTAAAGATGAAAATGACACGAAGAAAGATGATGACATTGATTTAAATGGCAACTATCCACATATTGAAGATATTAAGAAAAAAATGAGTTTTAATGAAAAAGATTGGATAATTATATATGCTTTTTATAAATCTAATCATGGTGAAACTACTTTTTCAAAAGCTGATATCAGGAGTAATTATAAAGATGATAGACGAACAAAGTCTAGAATGAAAAAATTCTATTTAAACTGGGACAAGGCATATAGAGAGGCTTTTGCTACACAGAAAGTTGGCGAACTGAAGTTTACTGATGAAGGAGTTAAAATAGCAAACAACTTGATTACAAGAAAAAAACAAAGTCATTCAACAAGTAATAGTGGAAGTAGTAAACCTGTTCCGAATAAAGTAAGCAAAGGTCCTAAAAAAGTAATTGCAAAAAGTATTAAAGCTGAAAAGTTTGATATGTATTCCGAATCTAAAACTTTGAAAGATTTTTTTGAAGATTTGGGTAGTCCCAAACGAAGTAATGAAAGAATATTAGCAATTGGTTACTACATTAATAATATTCTTGGAGTAGAAACATTTACAGATGGGAATATTGATTATGCTTATAAAGCACTGAAATTAGATAAAAGACCAACTTATTTAAGACAGATTATTACAAATATTAAGAATCGTCACTTTTGGTTTGAAGCTGGTAATAATAATTCATGGATAGTTTCTCGCGATGGGGAAATTTATATTGAAAACAAATTGAATAAGTCTTAATATGAGTGATTTTGATGATTTTTGCAAAGTAATTGACATTAATAAACTTACAAAGTTAGAGAAGGCAATTGCTTTCATTTGGTATAATGAAAAATCAAATGGAATTATTGAAAGTGATGTAAATACAATTAATAATTTTTTTAGTCAAGCTTCTTTATCAAAGTATAATCAAACATATTTGAAAAGAGATTTATCAAAATCTAAAAAAATTATTAAAGGTTCAAATAATGGCTCTTTTAGACTTTCAAGAACTACTAAAGAAAGTTTTGAAAATAAATTGGGTCATTTTTTTTTAATCGAAGATGTAACAGTTGAGTCAAATCTTAATTTGTTAAACTCACCTTATTTAAGTGAGGAAGCTGTCTCTTATACACATCTCCGAGCCCACGAGACCTCTCTAC
>CAJXTJ010000168.1 GCA_913061165.1 uncultured Polaribacter sp. | reverse complement strand
ATTTTATTTCAACGAAACATTTTAATAGGTCTCAAATCTATACTTTCTAAACATAAAAGTAAATAAAAATATTTTAAGCTGATTTAACAAAAAAAAACTCGAAACCAAAGTCACGAGTTTTTACTAAATATTGTTTTGAACTATAAATCCTTAAAATTGCTCTCTTCCAGAAAAGTGAAAGTTTCCTTCAATTTGTGCATTTTCATCCGAATCAGATCCATGTACAGCATTTTCTCCCATAGAAGTTGCATATAACTTTCTAATAGTACCTTCTGCAGCATCTGCTGGGTTTGTAGCACCTATTAAAGTTCTAAAATCATCTACAGCGTTGTCTTTTTCTAAGATTGCAGCTACAACTGGTCCTCTTGTCATGAATTCTACTAATTCACCAAAAAACGGACGCTCATTATGCACAGCATAAAAAGCTTCAGCATCTGCAGTTGTCATTTGTGTTTTCTTTAAAGCTACAATTCTAAATCCTGCAGCATTAATTTTGTCTAAAATTGCACCTGTATGTCCGTTTTCTACAGCATCTGGTTTAAGCATTGTAAATGTTCTATTTGTTGCCATCGTATTTTTTAAATTTTGGCAAAATTACATATTTTTTATTAATAATAGGTTAAGGATATACTTGAAATAATTCTTGCAGTAACTTGTTGTTTTTTCCTCTCATCTGCATCGTTATTTTATGAGTTTCAAAATCAAATTTTAAGATTCCAAAGCTAATTTCAGAGACTACACCTTTTACTCTATACTTATTCTTTTCATTCGTAAAACCTTTGTAAGCATGCGTAAGTCCGCTAGAGGTAAAGTCTATTAAAGGAAAAGAAAGCTTTGCTACTGTTGTTTTCGAAAACTCTGAAATATGTCTATCACCAGATAGTAATAATACTCCTTTTGCATTACTTTTTACAATAAGTTTTTTTAATTTTTCTACTTCATGCGGAAAATTACCCCAAGTTTCAAAACCATGTTCAGCTGCTAAAACCTGTATGCTACTTACAACAATGTTGAAGTCTGCTTTAGAATTCTCTAATTCATTTGTTAGCCATTGCCATTGGGTTGCTCCTAAAACTGTGCCGCTGCCAAATACATTTGGCATAAATCTTTTACTATTTTTTGTAGACTTTGTCAATGCAGTTCTAAAATATCTTGTGTCTAAAATTATTACTTTTATACTGCCCTTTTTCGTTTTAAAATTCTTTGAATTATAAATACCCTCTTGCTTTCTTCTTTGGCTTGTACTATCAATATTTAAAAAATTTAAGAAAACTTGTTGTGCTTCCTTTTTTGTAGGAGATTCAATACCACTATCATTTTTTCCATAATCATGATCATCCCATGTTGCCATCACAGGAATATTATTCGTGAGACTTACATACCCTTTTTGATTTTTTAAAGTAGCATAGTCTTTTTTTAATTTATTCATATCATGCGTATCAGCATATATATTATCACCGCCCCAAATCCATAAATTTGGTTTATTCTTAATGATTTCTTTCCATAAAATATTTTTTATATTTTGCTTATTACAAGAGCCAAAAGCAATGGTAAAGTCATTTTCTTCTTGGTGTACTACTTTTTTTATTGTGCTACAAGAAATGAGTAACAAGAGTATTGAAAAAAAGCAGATTTTTAAGAAATTTTTCAAAATTAAATAGTTTTGGTTATCTACAAATGTAAACCAAAATTTATTTTGAACAATGTTAATAAATTGTATCTTCGCCTAGTATGATTTTAAAAGGATTTGAAGCATTAAAAAGCTTTCTTATTAAGCCAAAGAATATTGTATTAATAGGGCATAGAAACCCAGATGGAGATGCTATGGGATCTACTTTAGGGCTACAACATTATTTGACAAAAAAAGGTCATAAGGCCACTGTTGTTGTGCCAAATGAGTATCCAGATTTTTTACATTGGTTGCCAGGTTCAGAAAACACCTATCGGTTTGATTGGCAGAATAGCCAATCTCAAAAAGCTATAAACGCATCAGATATTATTTTTCTCTTAGATTTTAATGCATTGCATAGAGTTGGTTTCGACATGCAAAAGACATTAGAAAAGTATCCAAATGATTTTGTAATGATAGACCATCATCAACAGCCAGATGATGTGAAATACATGTATTCTGATGTTGAAATTTGTGCTACCTGTCAAATGGTTTATCAATTTATTGAAATGAACAACGATTTAGATTTGATAGATGAAGCAATTGCAACTTGTTTGTATACAGGAATTATGACGGATACGGGTTCTTTTAGGTTTCGATCTACTACCAGTAAAACACATAGAATTATTGCAGATTTAATTGAAAAAGGTGCTCAGAACGATAAAATTCATAACAACGTCTATGATGCTAATTCTTATGGAAGATTGTTATTGTTAGGACAAGCACTTAGTAATTTACAGATTTTGCCAGCATATAAAACAGCATTCATTACATTAACAGAAGCCGAAAAGAAAAAGTTTGATTTTCAAAAAGGAGATACAGAGGGTGTAGTTAATTACGCACTTTCTTTAAAAGGTATTATTTTTGCAGCTATTTTTATTGAAGATAAAGAACAACATATTATTAAAATTTCTTTTAGATCTAAAGGAGATTTTTCTGTAAATCAGTTTTCGAGAAATCATTTTAACGGTGGCGGTCATGACAATGCAGCAGGGGGTAAGTTCAATGGCTCTGTTGAAGAAGTAATTACAGCATTTAAAGAATTGTTGCCAACGTACAAAAATGAATTAAATAGATCTTATGAAATATAGTTTGTTTTTTGTTTTTTTATATTTTCTAAGTTGTTCTGCTCCTCAAGCAAGAAGACCTATAAACCCCAAACCTTCTGCCACAATATTTCAAGAAAACATTGCAGCTACAAAAAAAATATTTGAATTAGAAGAAGCAGAAATTTTACAATACATAGAAAATGACAGTCTAAATGTATATAAAACTTCACTAAACGGATTTTGGTATTCTTATGTTCATCGAATACAAGAAGATTTAGTAACTCCGAAAATAGGTGATGTTGCTGTATTAACTTATGATATTAGAGATTTAAGTGATGTTACTTTATACAGTAAAGAGACTTTAGGTATTAAAAATTACACGGTAGATAAGGAAGATTTTATTTCTGGAATTCAAAAGGGAATAAAGTTGATGAAAGTGGGAGAAACTATTATATTTGTCATTCCGTCTTACAATGCTTTTGGCATTTCTGGTGACGGAAATAAAATTGGAATTAAAAAAACTATTAAAAGTAAAGTAACATTATTAAATATTAAATAAATTAAAAAAGATGAAATTAGTAAAAAAATTAGCAGTCGCAGCAATAACAGTTTCTATGTTTTCATGTGGAAACCAAGTACAAGATGTAAAAATTTTAGAAACAGAATTAGATTCAGTTAGTTATGCAGTCGGTTTAAGTATGAGTGGTCAGTTAAAATCAAACTTTAGTGAAGTAAATAAAGCAATTTTAGCACAAGGGATTAGAAACGGCTTAGATTCTACCAACTTATTAATTGATGCAAAAGATTTACAAGTGGTTTTAAGTGGCTACTTTAAAAAGAAGCAACAGGCTCAAATGGAAGAGCGTCAAGCAGCAGCGTCAAAAGCAGCAGAAGCTAAGTTTGGTGAAAATAAAAAAGCAGGAGAGGATTTTTTAGAGGCTAACAAATCTAAAAAAGGTGTTCAAACTACAGAAAGTGGTATTCAATATATCGTTTTAAAGGAAGGTTCAGGTGAAAAACCAGCAGGACCCATGACAAAAGTAAAAGTGCATTACCATGGTACAAATATAGAGGGAAATGTTTTTGATAGCTCTGTAGATAAAGGAACGCCAGCTACATTTGTTTTAAATCAAGTAATTAAAGGTTGGACAGAAGGTGTTCAATTAATGAATGAAGGGGCTAAGTATAAATTTTTCATTCCTCAAGAATTAGCTTATGGTGCGCAACAAAGAGGTGAAAACATCAAACCTTTTTCTACGCTAATATTTGAAATTGAATTATTAGACTGTCTCTTATACACATCTTCCGAGCCCACGAGACCTCTCTACATCT
>CAJXTJ010000167.1 GCA_913061165.1 uncultured Polaribacter sp. | reverse complement strand
TAAGGAGTCGTCGGCAGCGTCAGATGTGTATAAGAGACAGATAAAAAGGAACCTCTTTTATTGAGAAAATAGCTGCTGTTTTGAAAGGAAGTAAGACATCTGATCCAAAGAAAAAATGTGACGTAATTATAGCTGATAATGATGCTAAAAGCAACGGCAACATAGACGCAATTGTTAAGTCTAAACTAAACACTTCAATAGCAAAAATAATTGCAGCAATGGGCGCCTTGAAGATAGAAGATAATGCACCAGCAGCAGCACAACCAATTAATAAACTTCTAGTAGTTTGATTCAAGTGAAATAAGCGCGCAATATTAGAACTTATTGCTGCACCTGTAGCCACGGTTGGGCCTTCTAAACCCACGGAACCACCAAAACCTACTGTTATTGGGGCCGTTAATATAGATGCAAACATTTTTTTACGTTTTATAATTCCTTTGCGCTTAGAAATAGCAAAAAGTGTAGATGGAATACCATGATCTACCTTTTCTTTTAGAATAAATTTTATAATAAAATAAACAATAGTAAGTCCTATTATAGGGAATACAAAGTAAAAGGCATTGTGATAATAACGCACTAAATTACCTTCTAAAAGGTGTTGGAAAAAGTGCGTTAAATTTTTTAAAATAAGCGCTGCTACACCAGATAAAAAACCAACCAGAATACTTAAAATATAAATAAACTGACGCTGAGAGATGTACTTATATCTCCAAATTAATATACTTTTATATATATATTTTGTTGTTGGCATTTATAATTATTTCTTTGATGACCATATAACTATTCCTAAATAACCACCATCTTTGTTATAATATCTAGCTCTATTTTTAGGCATATTAATATTTTTTACAGTTTAAAAGTACTAAAAAAATTAGATAAAAAAGACCTCACAAATCTTACAAGCCTGTGAAGTCTAAATATTTAAAAAAATAATTTCTATTCTTGAATATCTAATTTCAAGCTTAATTCTTTTAATTGCGTATCATCTATAAAGGCAGGCGCATCGATCATTACATCGCGTCCAGAATTGTTTTTTGGAAATGCAATAAAATCTCTAATCGTTTCTTGTCCGCCTAAAATAGCAACCAATCTATCCAACCCAAAAGCCAAACCTCCATGCGGTGGTGCACCATATTCAAACGCATCCATTAAAAACCCAAATTGTGCTTTTGCATCTTCGTCAGAAAAACCTAGATGGCGCAACATGGTTGCTTGCATTTGCTTATCGTGTATTCTAATAGAACCGCCTCCAATTTCATTTCCATTTAAAACCAAATCATATGCGTTTGCTTTTACGGCTCCAGGATCTGTATCTAACAATTCCATTTGCCCTGGTTTTGGCGAAGTAAAAGGGTGATGCATTGCATGATAATGCCCTGTTTCTTCATCTAATTCCAATAATGGAAAATCGATTACCCATAAAGGTGCAAATACTTTAGGGTCTCTTAAACCTAAACGCTCTGCAAACTCCATACGCAACGCAGATAATTGTGCTCTTACTTTATTCGTATCACCAGATAACACACAGATTAAATCTCCTGCTTTTGCTCCGGTTTTTTCAGCCCACTTTGCTAAATCTTCCTGATCATAGAATTTATCTACAGAAGACTTGAAGGTTCCATCTTCGTTTACACGACAATAAATCATTCCTATAGCACCAACTTGTGGCCTCTTAACCCATTTTATAATAGTATCTATTTCTTTTCTTGTATGTGTATTTCCTCCGGGAACAGCAAAACCAACCACCAATTCTGCGCTGTTAAAAACGCCAAAATCTTTGTGTTGTGTAATTTCATTCAACTCGCCAAACTCCATTCCAAAACGAATGTCTGGTTTGTCATTTCCATACAGACGCATTGCATCATCATATAACATTCTTGGAAATTTCTCCACCTCTACATTATTCACTTCTTTTAACAAATGACGGGTTAATCCTTCAAAAATATTTAAAATATCTTCTTGCTCTACAAACGCCATTTCACAATCTATTTGTGTAAATTCTGGTTGTCTGTCTGCACGTAAATCTTCATCTCTAAAGCATTTTACAATCTGAAAGTATTTGTCCATTCCACCAACCATTAACAATTGTTTAAAGGTTTGTGGAGATTGTGGTAATGCGTAAAACTGACCTTCATTCATTCTAGAAGGCACTACAAAATCTCTTGCACCTTCTGGCGTAGACTTTATTAAATACGGCGTTTCTACTTCTATAAATTCTTGGTCAGACAAGTATTTTCTTACTTCCATCGATACTTTATGACGAAAAATTAAACTCTCTTTTACAGGGTTTCTTCGAATATCTAAGTATCTATATTTCATTCGAATGTCTTCTCCTCCATCCGTTTTATCTTCAATTGTAAAAGGTGGTGTAATAGAAGCATTTAAAATTTCTAACTTAGAAACCAAGACTTCAATAGCTCCTGTAGGCATTTTAGAATTCTTAGATTCTCTATCTATTACTGTTCCAGTTACCTGTATTACAAACTCTCTCCCTAAAGATTTTGCTTTCTCCATCATTTCTATTGGCGTGCGCTCTTCATCAAAAATTAACTGTGTAACTCCGTATCTGTCTCGCAAATCTACCCAAATCATAAAACCTTTATCACGCGTTTTTTGTACCCAACCCGCTAAAGTTATCTCTGTATTTATGTGCGATGCTCTTAACTCGCCACAAGAATGACTTCTATACATTTCTATTGAAAATTTAAGCTACAAAACTAAACATTTTCAAGTTAATATGAATCTTTTAGTCGTTCATTTCTATTCGAGAAATTCGGAAGAAATACCCCGCTTTCAGCAGGCGCTTTTTTAAAACAGAAAAGAGGGCAAACAATTGCTGCAATCAACAACATAGAATTTGTTCAATTCTTTGTAAATTTGTCTTTATGAGTATAATTAATATTCAAGAGAAGTTTAAATTATTTTCAGATTTTTGGTCCCCAAAAAAAATTGGAGAGTTAAATGGTCAACAAATCTTATTAGCGAAAATTAAAGGCGAATTTATCTGGCATGCTCATGAACATGAAGATGAACTTTTTATGATTATAAAAGGTTCTTTAATGATAGAATTTAGAGATAAGACAATCGAATTAAACGAAGGAGAAATTTACATCATTCCGAAAGGAGTAGAACACAAACCAATTGCACAAGAAGAAGTGCATGTTTTGTTGTTTGAGCCTTTAGACATCAAACATACTGGTAATGTAATGGCTGATGTAACAGTAGAAGCGTTTGAAAATATCTAAAACAGTTTTGAATGTTGCGTGGTGAATTTTAAATGTACTCACAATTCAACACTAAAAACTCAATACTTAATTTATGAGTAAATTATATTTAGTCCCAACACCCATTGGTAACTTAGAAGACATGACTTTTAGAGCCATTCGGATTCTAAAAGAAGTCGATTTTATTTTAGCTGAAGATACGCGCACAAGCGGCAAACTCTTAAAGCATTATGAGATTGCTACGCAAATGCACAGTCATCATATGCACAACGAGCATAGATCTGTGCAAGGGGTTGTAAATAGAATACAAAACGGAGAAACCTGTGCTTTAATTTCTGATGCTGGAACGCCTGCAATTTCAGATCCTGGTTTTTTATTGACCAGAGCTTGTGTAGAAAACAACATAGAAGTAGACTGTTTGCCTGGCGCAACGGCCTTTGTACCTGCATTGGTAAACTCTGGTTTGCCAAATGATAAGTTTATTTTTGAAGGTTTTCTGCCTGTTAAAAAAGGAAGACAAACGCGTTTTTTATTATTAGCAGAAGAAACTAGGACCATGATTTTTTACGAATCGCCACATAAACTGGTAAAAACCTTAGGACATTTTATAGAATATTTTGGCGCAGACAGACAAGTTTCTGTTTCTAGAGAATTGACAAAAATGTTTGAAGAAACCATTCGAGGAACTGCCACTGAAGTTTTAGCACATTACACAAATAAGCCACCAAAAGGGGAGATTGTTGTGATTGTTGAAGGGAAGAAGTAAATTAAACTAATAATTATGACCATCACAGAATTCAAAACCAAACTAAAAACAACTCCAACCGCAATTACTTTCAAAGAAACCATGCAAGTTATTGAGGACTATTATACTT
>CAJXTJ010000166.1 GCA_913061165.1 uncultured Polaribacter sp. | reverse complement strand
CGAGATGTAGAGAGGTCTCGTGGGCTCGGAGATGTGTATAAGAGACAGTTGTTAATTGTGTAGAAAAGAACTAGAGGTCTAGTTTTTTCTTTTTTATCAATAAAATTTTAATAAAACATGAAAAAACCTATTATTTCTAAGAAAGAGTTGATCTCTTTTATTTTAGTGACTTCATTATTCGCCTTATGGGGGTTTGCTAATGCAATTACAGATCCGATGGTCCAGGCTTTTAAAAAAGTATTAGAATTATCTAATTCACAAGCAGCTTGGGTACAAATGGCATTTTATGGTGGCTATTTTTGTATGGCTTTACCTGCAGCATTATTTGTTAGAAAATATTCATACAAAACAGGTATTTTAATAGGACTTGCATTATATGCTGTAGGAGCTTTATTGTTTTATCCTGCAGCAATTACCGAACAGTTTTGGTTTTTTTGTTTGGGATTATACATTTTAACATTTGGGTTGGCTTTTTTAGAGACTACTGCAAATCCTTATATTCTTGCAATGGGTGCTCCAGAAACTGCCACACAACGATTGAACCTAGCACAAGCGTTTAATCCTTTAGGGCTGATTGCCGGGTTGTTAATTGCTCAACAATTTGTTCTAAAAAAATTACAATCTGATGATATTGAAAATTATAGCATGTTATCTGAAGCAAAAAAAATACTAATTAGAACTTCTGACCTTCTTGTAATAAGAGACCCTTATGTTATTCTAGGCTTAGTAATAATTGTTGTTTTTATTTTAATAGCTGTATGCAAAATGCCCCAAGTAAAAGGGAGTGAAGAGATTCCAAGTATTAAGGAAACTTTTAAATCACTGGGTAAAAATAAAAAATATATTCTAGGTGTCGTTGCTCAAGTTTTTTACGTGGGCGCTCAAATTATGTGTTGGACTTATATTTATCAATATGCAGAAGGTATTGGTATTGAAAGTGATATCGCAGCTAATTATCAATTTATTGCTTTTATTGTATTTTTAATTGGTAGAGCCATTGGTACCTATTTGTTACGTTATATAAGTGCTGGAAAATTATTAATGTACTTTGCGTTGTTAGCAGTAGTTTTTTGTTTGACTACCATTTTCATTGAAGGCATTTATGGCTTGTATAGTTTAGTAGGGGTTTCATTTTGTATGTCTTTAATGTTTCCAACGATTTACGGAATAGCTCTTAACGGATTAAATGAAGAAGAATCTAAAATTGGGGCAGCAGGATTGGTTATGGCTATAGTTGGAGGTGCTTTAATGCCAAAGCTGCAAGGAATGGTTATAGATGTGGGAGGAACAGCAGTAAATGATATGAAAATTGTTGGTGTATCTGAAGTAAATTTTTCCTTCATACTCCCATTATTATGTTTTGTTTACATTGCGTGGTACGGGTTGCGAGTATTTAGAATATATGAAAAAACAACAAGTATAATCACATAGGCTATTTTTAAACACTCATTAAACTAGGCTCTTAAGACTATAATTTAAAAAAATGAAAAAAAGAGATCAAAAAAAATACTGGAAAACCAACTTGAAATACCTCACTGTATTATTAACAATATGGTTTATTGTTTCTTATGGCTGTGGAATTATTTTTGTTGATGAGTTAAATACTATTAGAATGGGAGGCTTTAAACTCGGGTTTTGGTTTGCACAACAAGGGTCAATTTATGTATTTACCATTTTAATTTTTGTGTATATAAAGTTGATGAATAAATTGGATAAAAAATACAATTTAGATAGCTAATTATGGATTTACAAACATGGATATGGTTGCTAGTAGGCATTACTTTTGCATTATATATTGGTATTGCAATTTGGTCTAGAGCCGGATCAACAAAAGAATTTTATGTTGCTGGTGGTGGAGTTTCGCCACTTGCAAACGGATTGGCAACTGCAGCAGATTGGATGTCTGCCGCATCCTTTATTTCAATGGCAGGGTTAATTTCTTTTAATGGGTATGATGGATCTGTTTATTTGATGGGTTGGACTGGAGGTTATGTTTTATTAGCATTATTATTGGCTCCGTATTTGCGTAAATTTGGAAAATTTACAGTACCCGATTTTATTGGAGATCGTTATTATTCTAATGTAGCTAGAACTGTTGCAGTGTTTTGTGCACTTTTAGTATCATTTACCTATGTAGCTGGACAAATGCGTGGTGTTGGTTTGGTATTTTCTCGATTTTTAGAAGTTGATATCAACACAGGTGTAATTATTGGGATGATTATTGTTTTATTCTACGCAGTTTTGGGCGGAATGAAAGGAATTACCTATACCCAAGTTGCTCAATACTGTGTGCTGATTTTTGCGTTTATGGTTCCTGCAATTTTTATTTCTATTCAAATAACAGGAAATCCAATTCCACAATTAGGTTTTGGAGGTCAAGATGCAAATGGAATCTATTTATTAGATAAATTAGATGGTTTACACCGTGACTTAGGCTTTGCCGAATATACATCAGGAAGTAAATCAAAATTAGATGTGTTTTTTATTACGGCTGCTTTAATGGTTGGAACTGCTGGTTTACCGCATGTAATTGTTCGTTTTTTTACGGTAAAAAAAGTTTCTGATGCACGTAAATCTGCCGGCTGGGCATTATTATTTATCATGATTTTATATACAACTGCACCAGCAATTGCTGTTTTTGCACGCACCAATATGATAGAAACTGTAAACAATCAAGAGTATAAAAACATGCCAGACTGGTTTACTACTTGGGAAGAAACAGGGTTATTATCTTTTAATGATAAAAATAATGATGGTAAAATACAGTACCTCGCAGATACTTCTAAAAATGAATTAATAATAGATAAAGACATTATGGTATTGGCCAATCCTGAAATTGCAGGGTTGCCAAATTGGGTTATTGCTTTGGTTGCCGCAGGAGCATTAGCCGCTGCATTGTCTACAGCAGCAGGATTATTATTGGTTATTTCTGCATCTGTATCTCACGATTTAATTAAAAAAATGATCAAACCAGATATTTCAGAAAAAGGTGAATTAGTAGCAGCTCGCTTGTCTGCAGTAGTTGCCGTTTGTGTTGCAGGGTATTTTGGCATCAATCCGCCAGATTTTGTAGCCGCCACAGTGGCTTTGGCATTTGGTTTGGCAGCAGCCTCTTTTTTTCCAGCAATTATTTTAGGAATTTTTACTAAAAAGATGAACAAAGAAGGAGCGATATCAGGAATGATAATAGGTATTTTGATGATGCTATTTTACATGTTGAAATTCAAATTTGATTGGTTTGGTGGAGGTACAAAAGAAGATTGGTGGTTTGGAATATCTCCAGAAGGATTTGGAACTGTTGCTATGATTATCAATTTTATTGTTTCTATTGTGATTTCAAAATTCACTCCAGATCCGCCAAAAGAAGTGCAAGAAATAGTAGCCAATATTAGAATTCCAAGTGGTGCTGGTAAAGCAACACATTAAAAAATTGTATCGATGAAAATAATATATAGTTTTCTTATCATTTCAATTGTTTTAATGGGTTGTTCAGAGAAAAAAGAGCTATTTGTTTCTTTTTCTAATCCCGAAATCGAATTCTCTGGAAGAATAGATACGAGTAAGGTTGATGCTGCAGAACTCTATTGGTCTGGGAGTTCTATCAAAATTAATTTTGAAGGCGAATCTATTGAAGCCCTTTTAAAAGATGAATCTAGAGATAATTATTATAATATAATTTTAGACAATGATAGTATTGTTGTTTTAAGACTAGATACGATCAAACAGTATTATCAATTAGCTTCTAATTTACCCAAAGGAAAGCATTCCATTAAGATTTTTAAAAGAGCTGAATGGGATAGAGGTAAAA
Organism: uncultured Polaribacter sp.; assembly: GCA_913061165.1. Lineage (GTDB taxonomy): Bacteria > Bacteroidota > Bacteroidia > Flavobacteriales > Flavobacteriaceae > Polaribacter. The sequence continues at coordinate 340 of CAJXTJ010000166.1, read as the reverse complement.
CTAGTTTCTATGGTTTTAAATTAAATAAAGGAGCAAAAATCTTACCAAAATCACTATCAAAAAACAGAAAAATAGAGTTTTACGGAAACTCCATAACAGCAGGTTATGCTATCGAAGATACTACAGGAAAAGATTCTCCAGAAGGCACTTTTACTAATAATTATTTAAGTTACGCTGCCATTACTGCTAGACATTATGATGCTAAATATAAATGCATTTGTAGAAGCGGTATTGGGATAACCGTTAGTTGGATTCCTCAAATTATGCCAGAAATATATGACAGATTAAACCCTTTAGATTCTAATAGTAAATGGAATTTATCAGCAGATGAACCCGATAT
>CAJXTJ010000165.1 GCA_913061165.1 uncultured Polaribacter sp. | reverse complement strand
CGAGATGTAGAGAGGTCTCGTGGGCTCGGAGATGTGTATAAGAGACAGAGATAAACGTCCAAAGAGATACAATTGTAATGGTAGAGAATTCTACGGCATACGTTTTAGTAAAAGTTTCGCCTATTTGGTTGGCAATAGATCTAACTGCACCAAGTCTAGAACCTGGTTCTTTTATTAAATTAGACATTGCTTCTAGAGGTAAGAAGTTTTTAATATTTTGTGCTGTCTCCCAAGAAACAAATTTCCAACCTAAAATGCCAAAAATTATCCATTCTACAATATACCAAACAAGCATTGCACCAACTGCAAAAGCAGATCTTTTAACAAGTATACCAAGGAATAAACCAAAAGAAAAATATCCTATTAATTTTATAAAAAATGCGATAAAATATGTTAAGTCTGAAGTTATAATGGCAAATTCATTGTAATCTGAATAGATTATGCCTAAAATTAGAGAGGTAATAAAAACAAAAAATGTAGATGCGAATGCAAATGCAACAACCGTATAGAATTTAGAGAGTATAAATTCTTTTTTACTCAAACCATCTATTAAGTTTTGTTTTAAGGTTTTGTAGCTGTATTCATTTGCCATCATAGAAACAATTACTAGTAATAGAAAGAATTTTAAAATAGCCGCCACATAGGTGTTAAAATGCCAGATATAAGGAAAATTAAAAATCCCCATTTCAGCTAAATGAAATTTAATAGGTCCAACGTCAAACTTTATTGCTGCTGTTAACGCGATACAAATAAGTAAACCAAAATAAATTAATGATAATATTTTACTGGCCTTATTGTGCTTTAATTTATGAAACTCTATGGTTAGTAATCTCAACATATTCTTATATTTTATTGTTTTTTAAATAGTTTAATACTGCTAGAGGTTTAACTATAAAAATTAGAAGGTTAGTTATTATTTGTTAGATCTAAGAATTGTTGTTCTAAACTTGGCTTACGTTTTACTAAATGACTTAAGAAAAGGCCTTTTTCGAAAAGAAAAGTATTCATTTCTGTCGCTGAAGTATCGTCCTTCAAAGTAGCAATAATTATTTCCTGATCTTTTACTACTTTTTGCACTGATGGGTGCAATTCGAGTGCAGCTAAAAGTTTTTCTTCATCTTTCTCTGTTTTTAGTTCAAGAAATCCCTTAGATGCCGTCATTTCATCAACGCTTCCGCTATAAAGTTTTATTCCGTTTCTAATAACGATGACATGAGAACAAATCTTTTCTACTTCATCTAATAGGTGAGAGGCTAATAGAATTGTAGTTCCTTTACTCGCAATTTCAGTTATAATTTGTCTAATTTCATGAATTCCTTGAGGGTCTAAGCCATTTGTAGGTTCATCTAATATTAGAATTTCAGGATCATTTAGCAAAGCAGATGCAATTGCCAAACGCTGCTTCATACCTAAAGAAAAGGTGCTGAATTTACTGTTTTTCCTCTCGTAAAGATTTACAGTTTTTAATTTTTCATCAATTATCTCTGTGGATATCTCTTTAATCTTACATATTAATTTTAAATTCTGAACCGCAGTCATGTATGGGTAAAAGTTAGGGCGCTCTATAATAGCACCTACCTTTTTTAAAGCTTCATGGGTAGATAATGTACCATTAAACCAAGAAAAATTACCAGAGCTTTTGTTTACAACGTTTAATATAATGCCCAAAGTAGTAGATTTTCCGCTTCCATTTGGACCTAGTATTCCGTAAATATTTCCTTTTTTTATGTCAAAGGAAAGGTTGTTTACTGCATGAACGGAGCCGTACTTTTTATCTAGGTTTTTAAGAGATAAGATAGTTTCCAAAGAAATTGTATTTAGTTCGTTATAATTATTAAGACTACTAATTTACAATTTTGTTACTAAAAAAGTGTTTTATTATTTTATGTGGAAGTAAATAAATTATAAAAAATAGTATTTATTATACATTAAGTATGGATAGTTAAAAGTCTATAAACAAAATGATAATTACAATTTTTTAATACTCATTATAATCGAAATCATCAAAGCTCCCAAACGCATCATCCGCATCTTCTTCAACACCAAAACCGTCATCTAATTTTTCTGCAACAAATTCTTTTTCTGGAGCTTCTGTAGGAACTTCTCCAACGGTAAGAATAATCTGTGGTAAACCTTCTTTTTTATCTTCAGAAATCTCAATAACATCTACATAGAACGTCCAAAGATTTAAAAAGTCATAAACATAAATAAGTTTATCGTTAACTGATGACAATGTTTCTTGTAAAAGACAGGTTTTCATCGAAACACCTTCTCCAACTTCTTCCATGTTAAATAATGGAATCTCCTCGCCTTGAGTCCATTCATTATCTGTTCTATAAAACGATGCCATTTCTTGGCCTTTAAAACCAAATGATTTAGCAATTGTTAGGTGTAAGTCTTCTAAATTTAAGTCGCTATCAACTAAAATTGTTCTAATTACATCTTCTTTAGTGTCTAAAATTACGCGTATTTTGTACATGGCATGCTTTATCTTGTCAGGTACAAAAATACAATTTTTTATACGTATTTTTACATATTAAAGAATCGATTATGGACAAAACTAATACTTTACTAGTATTTAACGAGCGATCTAAAGGGACGCTTATGGAAACTCTTGATATTGAATACATTGCTATTGGTGAAGATTATTTAACGGCAAAAATGCCTGTTAACTCTAGTGTTCATCAACCTTATGGTCAATTACATGGAGGTGCAACAGCTGCTTTAGCAGAGAGTGTTGGTAGTGCCGCTTCAAATTTTTTTATTGATAACGATTTACAATTTGTAAACGGAATTCAATTGTCTATAAATCATATTAAAAGTAAGCGAGAAGGAGTCGTTTTTGCTACTGCCAGAAATATTCATAAAGGTAGAACAACGCATTTGTGGGAGGTTAGAATCGTTGATGAAGAAGATACGCTAATTTCTATAGCTAAAATGACCAATATTGTTTTAAGTATTCCCAAAAAATAAATTTAGAATTTTGAAGCGTCTTTTTAATAAAATTAAAACCCATTATTCTAGTAAATTGCCGTTTGTAGCTTATCATAAGCCAAATACAGACAATGTTTCTGCTTTTTTCATGGAAGATATAGCCCTCAGTTTTGTGTCTAATTTTAAGGAAAAAGGATTTGTATTTGCACCTTTTAATAGTGATGAAAAAGCAATTATATTTTCAGAAGAAAAATCTCTTATGATGTCTGAGGAATTGCAGTTAGAAGCATATATTTTGCAGGATACAATTTTAAAATCTGATACCTTATCTAAAGAAAAACATATTAAAATTGTTAAAAAAGCACTTGAAAAAATAAAAACTCATGAGCTACAAAAAGTAGTAGTTTCTAGAGAAGAGTTATTAGATATAAGTGAGTTTGATTTGGTCGAATTGTATAAGAAACTATTGTCTTCATATAAAAATGCATTTGTATATGTGTGGTTTCATCCGATGGTAGGTTTGTGGCTGGGCGCAACACCAGAAACACTTTTAAATATAGAAGGAACTAGCTTTAAAACAATGTCTTTAGCAGGAACACAAGTAGATGTTCAAAACAAACCTCTAATTTGGAAGTCTAAAGAATTAGAAGAACAACAATTAGTTACCAATTTTATTGAGAATCAATTAGTAGGTATTGCTGGAAATTTAAAGACAAACAAAACGGAAACTGTAAAAGCTGGAAATTTATTACATTTAAGAACGAAGGTTTCTGGAGATTTAAATAATAGCTCTAGCCTAGAAGAGTTAATTAGAGCATTGCACCCAACACCAGCCGTTTGTGGTTTGCCGCGAGAATTAGCTCGAACATTTCTTTTTGAAAATGAAAATTATGACAGAAGTTTTTATACCGGTTTTTTAGGCGAATTAAATCTGCAAGATTCTAAGGATACTGCCAAAAGTTCAGCACTTTTTGTAAATCTCCGTTGTATGCGTATTCAAAATAATAAAGCAGCAATATTTGTGGGTGGTGGTATTACAAAAGATAGCAACGCTGCAAATGAATGGGAGGAGACCGTTTTTAAGGCTAAAACAATGAAACGGATGTTATAATGTATCGATACTAATCGCTACGTATAAAAATAAAAAACCGCAAACAGTAAGTTTGCGGTTTTTCTTTGTGTAAAACTGAATTTGAATTAAAGTCTTAATAAAATAAATAT
>CAJXTJ010000164.1 GCA_913061165.1 uncultured Polaribacter sp. | reverse complement strand
GAGATGTAGAGAGGTCTCGTGGGCTCGGAGATGTGTATAAGAGACAGATTTTCTAATTAATTCTTCTGCAGGTTTATTTTGAGGTGTAAATCTATTGTTTTTTTCTCCACCAACCTTGTCATGACTATGAAACCATTTCCAAACAAAACCACCAGCAAACCATTCTTCTTTCCAAAATTGATTGTGTATTGCTTGCAAAGCATTTACTTGAGCTTCTAAATTTACAGCACCTTTTAATCGTTCAGAGTCCCATGGTTTTTTACCATTAAAATCGATACTTCTGTAACCAAATTCTGTAAATAAAATGGGTTTATTAAATTGTTGTTGAACTTTTAATATTGCGGCTTTATGCAATTTCCAACCCAACTCATACTCTGCTACTGTAGGTGACTTTTTTTCGCTTAAAGGAAAATAAGCATCAATCCCTATAAAATCTAAATCATTCCAGAAATCATGAAGATGATACTCATCCCAATTTGCTGCATAGGTTAGTTTTCCTTTGTATACTTTTCTGATTTCTAAAATTAGTTTTTGCCAATATTTAGGTCTATTTATAACAAATTGTTCTAATTCTGTACCAATACAAAATAGCGCTGCGTTTAAATCTTCCGCAGTTTTTGCGTAGGATAAGATATATTGACGGTATGATTTTTCTAGAATTTTCCAGTTTTCTTCAGAACTCATTTTTATATTTCCTGTAAACTCACCTTTCCAAACCCAGATATGTGGTTTCACCATAATGCGAATTTTCTCTTTCTGAAAAATTTTTGCGTATTGCAACAAACCATTTTTAGTTTCCCCAAACCACTGTCTGTCAGTATTGTGTTTTATTTCAGGTGCTGATAAGTCTTTTATAAAACCATAAGGCATTAAGGCAACAAAATTACTTTGAGACTTTAATACTGGGTTTATATGTTGCTCATTAATAGCGTCTCTAGAGGCTACAAAACTAACTCCATTAACTTTTTTTATCTGACTTTTACATGAAAAAGTTAGCGTAATTATTAGTAAAAAAAAGAGTGTAATTGTTTTCATAAATGGGTATAAAAATAGTTCTTTTTGTTAAAATATACTGTGTTAGACTTCAAAATATAATAAAGCTATTTTCTCCTTTTTATCATGTATTCAAAAGAGAACCATTTAAGAATTATTTATAATGATTCTAAATTTAAATAAATTAGCGATTTCCAATTAAGTTCTTAACTTGACCAACGACATAATAGCAACAAACTAAACCATGGAACATATAGTAATTATTGGTAACGGAATCTCAGGAGTAACTGCTGCAAGGCATATTAGAAAGAATTCCAATAAAAAAATAACTATCGTCTCTGCGGAATCAAAATATTTTTTCTCTAGAACTGCACTTATGTATGTTTACATGGGACACATGAAATTTGAGCATACCCAACCTTATGAAAATTGGTTTTGGAAGAAGAACAATATCCTATTAAAACAGGGTTTTGTTAGTAATATACATCCTCATAAAAAACAGCTAGAATTTAAAAACGGAGAAACACTTTCTTTTGATAAACTAATTATTGCAACAGGTTCTAAACCTAATAAATTTGGCTGGCCTGGACAAGATTTAGAGGGTGTTATGGGCATGTATCATAAACAAGATTTAGAAAAATTAGAAAAGTATGCGCCAGATAATAAAGCGTGTAATAACGCTGTAATTGTTGGTGGTGGTTTAATAGGGATAGAATTGGCAGAAATGTTAAGAAGTAGAAAAATTCCTGTTACTTTTTTAGTACGTGAAGCTAGTTTTTGGAATGGGGTTTTACCAGCACAAGAGTCTGAAATGATAAATAACCACATTAAAGAACACCATATAGATTTGCGTTTAAACACAAATTTAAAAGAAATTAAATCTGATGAAAATGGACGTGTAAAATCTGTTATTATTGAAGAAACAGGTGAAGAAATTTTCTGTAATGTGGTTGGGTTAACAGCCGGCGTTGCGCCAAATATTAATTTTTTGAAAACGTCTGAAATAGCACTAGGCAGAGGGGTAAAAGTAAATCGATTTTTAGAAACAAATATTAAAGATATTTATGCTATCGGAGATTGTGCAGAACAACATGAAGCTATAGGACAGCGAAGAAACATAGAAGCTGTTTGGTATACTGGTCGCATGATGGGAGAAACCTTAGCACAAACTATTTGCGGTAATAAAACCGAATACAAACCAGGACATTGGTTTAATTCTGCAAAGTTTCTAGATATTGAATACCAAACATATGGTTGGGTTTTTAGTGAAAGAGGAAAGAAAGAAAACGAAACTTATTTTCAGTGGCAACATCCAAAAGAACAAAAATGCATTACCATTTCCTTTAACAAAAACACAAACCAGTTTTTAGGAATAAATACCTTCGGAATAAGAATGCGCCATGATATTTTTAACAAATGGCTAACAGAAAATCAAACTATAGAGCACGTGTTAGAATATTTAGCAGATGCTAATTTTGACCCTGAGTTTTACAAGTTACATGAACCTGAAATTGTGGCAAAATTCAATCAAGAAAACAATACCAACATTCAAACAAAAAAGAAAAGCTGGAAACGCATTTTTAACAAAGCATAAAGTATGAAAGTAATAAAACAATCAGGTTTAATAATTTTTCTAGTAGGGTTAACTATTTTCGTAGGTACAATTTTTACGGGTTCTTTCAGTTTAAATCAGTCAGATTTAGATACTTTCATAAAAGAAAAGAATTATAAGAGTGCCGTTATAAAAAGTAATTTAGAGGAAGCCATTGTAACGTCAGAAGATTTAAATATTTTTCAATTCTCAAAACGTGTTACAAAAGCATACGAATCTTCAAACCTTTATTATGACCATCTTATTCAAAAATATAATAAAGAAAAAAACTGGAAAGAGAAAGGAAAGCAATACCAATATAAAATAGGTGGCAAACCACATAGTTTAAGCTTTATACTAGCTAAAAAAGCAGGAAAAGGCTGGGCAGCTGAAAATACAACCCTTATGTGGTTTTTAACATTTGGTCTTGGTATTATTGGAGCATTATTATTTATTGTACCTGATGTTGTGCTTTTAGGGAAACCGGGAATAAAAAATGATGGAATCTTTTTAGATGCAGCCACTAATCGAGGTTGGATTGGTTGGTTTGCATTTGTGTTTTTAGTTACTTTTTACATCTTACTTTATTTTTATCCAGACCTAATTGTAAACTGGGTGTTTTTAGTAGACCCAATTAGTGCATCTCTTAGCGGTAACCCAGCGAGCCAATGGTTTTTGTATGGCTTTTTATATTGTACAGTTATGACAGTTATGGCGGTTAGAATGTATGTTAAATATCGTCATAACAAATACCAAATTTTAAGAACTACATCTGTCTTGTTTTTTCAAATTGTCTTTGCATTCCTGATTCCAGAAATCTTAGTGCGTTTCGAAAAGCCTTGGTATGATTTTAAAAATGCATTTCCTTTAGATTATGATTTTTTCTTCAGATGGAATTTAGATGAATTACTATCTAGTGGTGGTTTTGGTTTATTTATTTTAGTTTGGGGGGTTGTATTAACAGTTGTAATAGTTCCAGTAATGGTCTATTTCTTTGGAAAAAGATGGTACTGCTCTTGGGTATGTGGTTGTGGTGGCTTGGCAGAAACCTTAGGAGATCCTTACAGACAACTCTCAAGTAAAACCTTACTTTCATGGAAATTCGAACGTATTATAATTCACAGTGTTTTGATTTTTGTATTAGTAATGACTGGCTTTGCTTTGTATACTTTCTTCTCTGGCGCAAATCAAGTAATTGGTATTAAAACCCAAACAATTCAAGATATTTATGGCTTTCTAATAGGCTCTATATTTGCAGGTGTTATTGGTACTGGTTTTTATCCAATCTTTGGGAATAGAGTTTGGTGCAGATTTGGTTGTCCTTTAGCCGCATATTTAGGTTTTATTCAACGGTTTAAATCCAAATTTAGAATTACTACCAATGGCGGACAATGCATTTCTTGCGGAAATTGCTCTACCTATTGCGAACAAGGAATTGATGTAAGAGCCTATGCACAAAAAGGTGAAAACATTGTGCGTTCTAGTTGTGTTGGTTGCGGAGTTTGTTCTGCAGTTTGCCCAAGAGCTGTCTCTTATACACATCTCCGAGCCCACGAGACCTCTCTACATCTCG
>CAJXTJ010000163.1 GCA_913061165.1 uncultured Polaribacter sp. | reverse complement strand
CGTCGGCAGCGTCAGATGTGTATAAGAGACAGGCATAAGGTGTATTTGCAATTATGATATCTCCTTCTTGTAAAGAATTTTCTCCATTAAACTTTTCTAGAGTGGCGCTAACCACTGAATCTAATGCTGCTAAAAATGCAGTTACACCATTACCTTGTGCTAATAATTCTCCTTTAATATCTGTAATACCAACAGCATAATCTAAAGACTCATATATAATTGGACTCATACTAGTGCGTTGCAATGTTTGAAACATTTCGTCACCTGCAGCTACTAAAGCATCTTGAATAATTTCTAATGTGAATTTTTCCATGATTATTCCTTTTCTAATGTTAAAATTAAATTACCATATTCATCTATATTGACAGTATGTAAAGGAGTAACAACTGTAGTTGTTGCCTTTTCTGCAATTATAGCAGGCCCTTTAAAAGACATGTTGGGTTCTAATAAGTCTCTATGATAAAAGGTAGTAGAATGAACTCCCAAATCGTCAAAATCTACTTCCCTTTCATCAAAAATTGCATCTTGAATCTTTTTGTTTGTGGCCGTGATTTTTGGAAAATCAGGTTTATCAACTTCAACTTCTGCGACAAGGTGAAAGTTCACTAATTCTACAACTGCATCTAATTCAAATGAATAATGTTTTTTATGTTCTTTATGAAAATGAGTAATGATTTCTTCTAAAGATGTTTGTTCTGAAAAATTATGTAAAAGTACTTTTACATAATGCTCTTGTCCTGCATATCTTAAATCTGCATAAAATGTAAATTTTACTTTATCTGGCGGAATGTTGTCAGCTTTAAAGTTTGAAAAAGCTTCTTCTTTTATTTCATTAAAAGTACTGGTAATTATAGTTTTCAGTTCATTAGAAAGTGTCAATACATTTGTTCTAATATAATCTCTTCTAATGTCAGACATTAGCATTCCAAAAGCTGAAAAAACACCTGCATGTAGCGGAATTATAAGTTCTGACACTTGTAATTCTCTTGCTAAATCTGCACCATGCATTGCACCACCACCACCAATTACAACCATCGTGAAATCTCGTGGGTCATAACCTTTATTTACCGAAATTAATTTTAGAGCATTTATCATATTGGCATTCGCTATTCTTAAAACACCTTTTGCTATATCTTCTTTAGAGCCATTTAATTGTTTACAAAGTGGTTCTGCTGCCTTCTCAATGCTCTGATAATCTGGTTGCAACTCACCTCCTAAAAAATAATCTGGATGAATTCTACCCGTAATAATATTTGCATCTGTAGTAGTTAAGTCTGTTCCTCCGCGTCCATAAGCAGCGGGTCCTGGCATCGCACCTGAACTTTTTGGGCCAACATGCATTTTACCCCCTTTGTCTATCCATGCAATACTTCCGCCACCATTGCCTATTTCTACAATATCTATGACTGGAGTTTGAATTGGATATCCTGCTGCTGTTCTAGAGTGTTCAATTTTATAATTCGTTGTAATTTTTACTTGTCCGTTTTCGACTAATGCACACTTAGCTGTTGTGCCCCCGATATCTAATACAATTAAATCATTTTTCCCAAGAACCTTACCTAAGGCTATAGCTCCAAAAACGCCACTTGCAGGTCCAGATTCGACCATCGTAATAGGGTTTGATTTTACATCATTAATAGTTGTAATACCCCCATTTGACTGCATAATGTAAGGAGCTTGTTTTAATCCTTGTAATTTTAATTTACTTTCAAGATTATTTAAATATTTTTTTGCTAACGGTAAAACATATGCAGACAATACGGTAGAACTTGTGCGTTCATATTCTCTCCATTCTCTTGTAACTTGGTAGGAGGAAATCACCTCAACTGCAATATTTAGTTTTGTTAATTCTTTTACTAACTGAATTTCATGTGATGGGTTTTTATAAGCGTGTAGGAAACAAATTGCAATTGCTTCTACTTTTTCTTCGACACATGTTTTTATGATTTCTTTTAAATTGGCTGTATTTAATTTTTTAAGGACTTCTCCTTTATAGCTCATTCTTTCTTCGATCTCAAAACGTAAATATCTTGGTACAAAAGGCGGTTGTTTTACAAAGTTAAAGTTAAATAAATCGGGTCTATTGCATCTTGCAATTTCTAAAACGTCTCTAAAACCTTTAGTAGTAATTAATGCTGTTTTTGCCCCTTTACGCTCGGTCAGTGCGTTAATTACAACGGTTGTACCGTGGGCAAAAAAATCAATTTCATTTAAATCTATCTTACCCTTTTTTATAGTATCTAAAATACCTTGTTCAAAATTAGAGGGGGTAGTATCTGATTTAGCAATTTTCACTCCTATTGGAGTTCCTGTTTCTTTATTAAATTCAAGGCACACAAGATCTGTAAAAGTGCCTCCAATATCTGTTGCTACTCTCATACTTATTTTTTTTTGATTAAAAAAAGCCACTAAAATAATAGTTTAGTGGCTTTCCTTTTAATTAATAGTTAACAAATTCAAATACCTAACGAAACAATAATTTTGTATTGCATTAGAATTTATAAGAGATCCCTACGCCATAAGTAGCAGGATTTCCTTTCCAGGCTAAATCCGACCCTCCATTAGAAAATGGTTGTCCAAAAAACTCGGTAATATAATTTGTATCTAAAATATTGTTTCCCCAAAAACTTATAGAAGTTGCCTCATTTAGAGTGAATCCGAACCGTGTATTTAAGATATTGTAAGAAGAAGAAACCGCCTCATTATCTTCATGCCAGTAAATTTCACCAGTTCCTTTTAAAGTAATGTTACCGTTAAAAGCGACAGTCTCAGAAATATCAAAACGAGAGTCGATTCCTAAAGTAAAACTATCTTGAGGAATTAAAGGTGTGTTTTTTCCTGCAACATCAAACGATTCATTTGCACCAGTACTATACGTAGAGGTCCCTTTAATGATTTCCGATTGACTAAGGCCATAACTTGCAAAAATATCAAAATATTTAGAAGGTCTTAATTTAAAATCTGCTTCAAAACCATATGATTCACTCTCAGCAAAATTAAAATTCCCTATTCTTATATTTCCGTCTCCACCAATTAATAATGCGTATTGCTGCTGATTTGAGAAATCGATATAATAGGTAGAGAGGTTTAAGATGAATCGGTCATTCCAGTAAGAGTTTTTTATTCCTAGCTCATAACTGTCTGTAATTTCTGGCTCAAAACTTTCACCAAAACGTACTGTTGTGTCTTGATTAAATCCTCCACTTCTATAGCCTTTTCCATAATTCACATACATCATCATATTTTTTGTCGCCTGCAAGGATAATGATAATTTTGGCTGTAATTGAGAATCGGTTCTACTTGGATTGGTATTTAATGTTCTGTTATCTTGAGAAATATTATCATTATCAAAACGCAAACCAGCGGACACTGAAAACACATCAGATACTTTATAATCTAAAAACCCAAAACCCGCGAGTGTCTTGTATGTATTTGTAAAGTCTGATTGTGCAAAATCTGATTGAACACCAGTACCCGCAAAAGGAGGGGCGAAAAAACCAAAATCTGCAGTTGCTTTTGTAAATAATAATTTATCTGAATTTTGGTAAAAAGCTCCTATATCCCAAGATAAATTACTATTCGCGTCCGTAGAACTTAATTTAAATTCTTGGTTAAAAGTTTTAGAATTACTGTCTTGTATTTGTCTTAAAACGTCTGCTGCTGTAAAGTCTAAATCACCGATATGGTTTCTATCTCCTTTATTATAGGTTGTAGAAGAAACTAGTTTTGTGTTTTCAAACCCAAATTCAACTTTTAAATTTCCATAAAATCCTTTTAATGAAGACGTCCCAAATTGATCTGCAGAAATTACCTGATTGTTAAAATCATCTGGCGCAAAATTTACAGGTGTACCTGCTTTTGGTCCCGCATAATAGACAGCACCAGCTTTCGCATCTATAATTTGTCCTGTGAAGGTAGCTTTAATATCCTCTGATAAAATTGCTTTTAATTGGGCTCTAAGCGTTAAATCTTCAACAAAATCTACAGGTTTGTTTAAGGTCTCATTATCAATAAAACCATCTCCTTTTTTATAAGAACCAGAAATTCTATAGAATAACTTATCTTCTATTAGAGGTCCGTTTGAAGAAAATTGCGCTTTCAATAAATTTCCACTACTATAGCCCTGTCTCTTATACACATCTGACGCTGCCGACGACTCCTTACGT
>CAJXTJ010000162.1 GCA_913061165.1 uncultured Polaribacter sp. | reverse complement strand
TCGGAGATGTGTATAAGAGACAGGTATAATATTGAGCATTTTTTAATTGAAAAACAGATTCGCTTAACACCTTATTTTCATTTAACTCACACAATAATACACCATCTGAATTTACTTGAATTAGTGTAGGTTGTATTTTAAAATCAAAGGTAAAAGAAGCATCATTATTTTCTATGAAAACAGTTTCTCTCCTAATTTTATTTCCTTCAAAAATATCTAAGGTTAAGGGGAATTGAAAATTTTGTGCTTGTAATTGTTGGATGTTTACGGTTACTGTTTTTCTTAATTTATTGTAATCATAAGAAACATCAATTTTTGGGTGATTTGCGCCAAAATACCACTGATTAAAAAACCAATTTAAATCTTTGCCCGTTACTTTCTCAAAAACTAAACGCAATTGATGTACCTCTGCTGCCTTGTATTTATAATCGTTTAAATAGGTTTTAAGGCTTTCGAAAAAAGCTTCATCTCCTACATAATTCCGCAACATATGTAAAATAGCGCCTCCTTTATTATAGCTTACTAAATCGAACATGTCTTCTTTATCTACATACTCAAAACGGACTAGCTTTTTATCTGCTTCTTGTCCTTCTAAATAAAGCTGCACGTTTTCATGCATGTGCATTTCTGCCGCTTCTTTTCCGTATTTATATTCTTGCCATAAATATTCACTGTAATTTGCAAAAGACTCATTTAAAGTTAAGTTAGACCAGCTTTCTGAAGTAACTAAATTTCCAAACCAATGATGAAAAAGCTCATGTGCTATTGTGTTTTCATGGGTATTAGTGTCTATTAACTGCCCATCAGTTTGGTATGCTTGTTCGCCATGAACCACTGCTGTTGTGTTTTCCATAGCGCCAGAAACGTAATCTCTTACTACTATCTGACTGTATTTATTCCAAGGAAATGCTACTCCTAATTTGTTTGAGAAAAATTCCATCATCTCTGGAGTATTTCCAAAGATGCCCTTGGCATACTTCGCATATTCTTTTTCTACATAATAATCTACTGCAATGTCTTTATAACTATCTTTTATTACTTCAAACTCGCCAACACCCAAAAACACTAAATATGGAGCGTGCTTTTTATCCATTTTCCAATAGTCTGTTCTATTTTCATTTTCTATAGTCTGACTAATTAATTCGCCATTAGAAAGTGTTGCATATTTATTAGGAACCGTAATATAAATTTCTTGTGTTGTCTTTTGATTGGGTGCATCTATGGTAGGAAACCAGCAGCTACTGCCTTCGGTTTCACCTTGTGTCCAGATTTGTGTTGGTTTATTTTTATCTTTGCCATCTGCATTTATAAAGTATAACCCTTTAGCACCTGTAATTGCATTACTGCCTTGTTCTTTAACTTTTTCAGGTCTTGCGGTGTATTTAATGTACACCACAAACGCCTCTTCTTTGGTGTATTTTCTTGGCAGTTTAATTGTTATTTTATAAGCGTCGTAATCATACTCTAAAGCAGTTCCATTTAAAGAGAGCTCATGAATTAACATTGATTTTGCATCTAAAACAAAGGTATTCGTTGCATAAAAATAAGGTTTTGCAGTAATCCATGCTTCCCCATTTAGTTGCTTTTTTTCGAAATTAAAATCGACTTTTAACTTGGTGTGAATTAAAGTGTGTGTTTTTTCTCTTTCTGCTTGATATATTGAATTATTTTGAGCAAAATTGATGGATGTAACTGCTACAAAAATAAATAAGAACCAATTTTTAAGTTTCATAAATACTATTTTCTTCTATGCTTCAAAAATACTAATTAAGAAGATACGATAAGTAAATGAGCAGTTAAAATCAAAAAGCATCCCAAAAAGTATGAAAAAGCCCTAGTTTTAAGATAAACTAGGGCTTTATATATAATAAAATAATGCTTTTATTTATTAAACATTTTAGAAAATTGTTTCAAAGCAGCATTGTCGCCGTCAAAATCCATACTCTTTAATGTTGTAAGAATTTTTGCAGGATTCATGTTTTTCCCTAACAATCTCGCCACACCTACTCCGGCAGTGTCGCCATAGCCGAAGGCAATAACTTCATTTACATTTTCTGTGTCTCCCGAATAATAAATATTTACATTCATTCCTTTTGCCTTCATAGACATAAGGCTTCTGTAGACGTTATTGTCCTTAAAAATATTTGTAAGCTTTCCTTTCTCAACCTCATACGCTGCAGTATTGTTCGCTGTTTTAGGTAGGAATACAAAGTTTATTTTTTTTATACTTTTAATCGTTTCTTTTATTTCGTCCGAAACATCGGCTTTTGCAGAAAGCACAGAACTTACTGGCAAGTCTCCCGTATAGAAACCCTCTTTGCCACTAGCATCTGCTAAATAGCTTTGTAAAGACTGTTCTTTTTTACAAGAACTGGCAAATAATACTAATAAAACGAGAGAAAATAAAGTTGCAATTTTTTTCATAGATTTTTTTTAGAAAAGTAAAGCTGGGTCTTTAAACACCCAACTTTACCCATAACATTACTTATTTTTTTCAGTAAAGGTATCGGCTAAAGCAGACAACTTATTAATGTCTATGTTTCCCGTTAAAGAAACAATCATAGATTTAGAAATTCCTTTTGTTTGTTTATCAATTCCCTTAATAAACATTAATACTTCGCTTACATACTCTTTATTTTTAGTAGACTTTACATAGATTTTTATTCTAGAATCATCTTCTTTAATGCGCATTAACTCTGTTAAATTGTGTTTTTTAATAGCGCTATTGGCCATCGTTTCCATTTTATCTGCAATGATCGCGTCATCCGTAGAAAACACTTTCAAGTTTTTTAAATCTCTAATCATAGTAAAGATTTGCATTGCCTCATTGTCTTTCATTTTATCAGGGCCAAATTTTGATAAAAGCTCAAACATGTCTTTATTTACAACAACCATGTCTACGCCATCCATATCCTCTAAAGAATCGAAGAAAGATTGTGCATTTGTTACCATTGAGGTAACTGTTAATGCAATTAATAGAATTATTTTATTCATAATCTTTGTATTTAGTTGGTTTCACTAATTTTTTATTTGGTTTATTTTAATATTTTATTTATTGTGTTTTCATACGTATACAAAACAGCTAGGGCTTGTTCTCCTTTTTTTAAGTTTTTAGATAACAGCCCTAGCCCTTTGCTTACTTGAGCATAAATTCTTTGCGCTTCTTTTCTTTGCTTATTTTTATTGTATTGTTGCTTGCCAAAAAACAAGCTAACTAATAAAGCTACAGATGCAGCCACAGAAAACCAGGTTAAGTTTCTCTTTTTAGATTTTTTAGGTTCTAAACTTATGGTTTTTGTAAACGTTTCTTCTCTTGAGGTGGCAAAATAATTAAATAGATACGCATACTCTTGCAAGTGTTTTGCTACAAATCCTCCTGTAAAATAGTTTTTTAAGATTACTTCTTCTTGTAAAGTAGTTGTTGCATCTAAATATTTTTCTAATAATTTTTCTATGTTAGCTAACTCCATAGTTGTGTTTTTTAATTAATTGTTCTCTTATTGTTTTTCGTGCTCTAGATAACGCTACCCTTACTGCTGTTGGCTTCATCTCTACCAATTTACAGATTTCTTCAAAATCATACTGTTCAATATCTCTTAATTGAATAATAATTTTTTGGTGTTCTGGCAACTTTTCTATCAATAAATGTACTTGGTATACACTATCTTGATATTCAAGTTTTTTATCTAAAGACGTTTCATTTTCTTTATAATTACTGTGTACTAATGTTAAATTATTTGCCTGCTTAGATTTTAACCTGTCATAGCAGTAATTCTTAGTCATTGTCATTGCAAAAGCTTCAACATTCTTATAACTAGCTATTTTTTCTTTACTTTTCCATAATTTAAAAAGTAATTCTTGTGTAGCATCTTCGGCCTCTTCAGTAGAAACTAATAATCTTTTTGCTAATCTAAACACCTTATCCTTAAATGGTAGAACAACTTTTAAAAAGTCTGCTTGTTTCATTAGCGTTTCTTAGTTTGTATTTCTTTAATTTCTATTCTAAAATTAATAGATTTACAACATTACGACGAGCAACAATTTAATTTGTTACACAAGTGCCTAAAAATAATACTAATTCTTTTTATATTGCGTTAGTTTTAAATTAAATGTGTTCCCTCTGTCTCTTATACACATCTCCGAGCCCACGAGACCTCTCTACATCTCGT
>CAJXTJ010000161.1 GCA_913061165.1 uncultured Polaribacter sp. | reverse complement strand
GAGTACTGTAAATTTATATTAATGAAATGGTTACAAGTTAATTGATAAGTTCAGAACCTCTATCTTTAGATAATTTATCATGAATTTTAATATGATTACCACCATTCCAAAGTGTTAATATATCTGTTGCAACAGCAGCGCCACTTCCTGCAGCAATTGCAAACTGACTTCTACAACCCGCAATGGTGCCGCAACAATACAGTCCTTTTTTTATAAATCCATCACTATTTCTAAGTTGAATTCTATCTTTTTCTGGATTCGCTTTTTTGTGCGGTTCAATATAATTATCCAAGCCCTGTATTGTAAAAGGTTTGGAGTAGTTTAAGGCAGCAATTACAATATTAGACATGTAAGTGCCTTTATTTGTAATAATTTTATAACCGTCATTAAAATCAGTAATAGAAATTACTTTTTCGTTTTCTATTTGGGAGACAGCAGGGTATAAGTTTGATAACTGTTGCTTTCCTTCAACTAAAATATCTTTTCCTAATGTTTTAGGAGGTAATCCTAGGGTATTATTAAACAACGCATTTTGTAAATGAGATGCTTTTTGGTGCAGTACAATACCAATTTTTTTACCAATAGCAAAAGGTTTTTTTTCTGCAGAACCTAAAATTAAGGCACATTGAAGACCTGCAACACCGCCACCAATAATTAATACATTAAAATTCATTTTAAAACAATTCTTTAATATTGGTTGCAAATAACTTTACAGAAATGGCTAATAATATAACACCAAAGATTTTTCTAATGATTAAAATTCCGTTCGGACCAATAATTTTTTCAATTTTAGAAGATGTTTTTAAAACCACATAAATTAAAGCTACGTTTAATAAAACGGCCACAATTATATTTTCTAAATGAAATTCTGATCGCAATGAAAGCAACGTTGTTAAACTACCAGGACCCGCAATTAAAGGAAAAGCTAAAGGAAAGACAGTAGCTGTAATTGTAGCTGCATTTTCATCATCTTTATACAGTGTAATTCCTAAAATCATTTCTAAAGCAATAAAGAACAAGATAAACGCCCCCGCAACTGCAAAAGAATTTACATCGATACCTATTAAGCTTAACAAACTTTGCCCTAAAAAGAGAAACACAATCATAATAACCCCTGCAATTAAAGAGGCTTTTTCAGACTGAATATGACCTACTTTTTTACGCAGATCTATAATAATAGGAATGTTTCCTATAATATCTATAACAGCAAATAAAACCATAAAAGCGGTTAGTATTTCTTTAAAATTGAATTTCATGATCTCTTTTTTTAGTTTTACAAAATTAGTTAACTAAGTTTAGCAAAGTGTAAATTTAAAGTAAATAATTGTCTTATTTTTGTGGCATGTTTCAACTAGGAAAAACAATAGTTTCAGAAGATATTATAGAAAAAGATTTTGTGTGTAATCTTTCTGCTTGCGGTGGTGCTTGTTGTGTAGACGGCGATGCTGGTGCACCGTTAGAGGAGGAGGAGGCTAAAATTTTAGAAGATATTTATCCGAAGATAAAGCCTTTCTTAAGAAAAGAAGGAATTGCCGTTATTGAGAAAGAGGGTGTTTGGATTAAAAATGAATGGGGAGAAATTGAAACTCCTTTAATTAATAATGCAGATTGCGCTTATGTAATTTTTGATGAAAAGAATAAAACCTTGTGTGGTATTGAAGAAGCATATAATTCTGGAGCAATAGATTGGAAAAAGCCAGTTTCTTGCCATTTATACCCGATAAGAGTAAAAGATTACAGCGAGTTTTCTGCTGTAAATTACCACAAGTGGGAAATTTGTGATGATGCTTGTACGTTAGGTAAAGAACTACAGGTGCCAGTATACAAGTTTGTAAAACAAGCTTTGGTGCGTAAATTTGGCCAAAATTGGTATGATGAATTAGAGAAAGTAGCAGCGAAACATTTAGAATAAATTTTATTCCTTTAAAATAAATAAAAAAACAGCATCAAAGAAATTTGATGCTGTTTTTTTATGGCATGTTCTTTGGTTTTAAATAGTCTTAACCTTTAAAAAAAAATGAATTATGAAAAACCTAAAAAAACAACCTACCAAACAACTAGAAAAGTTTTCTAATATCTTTATGCAGTTAGGTCTTGTTCTGGTGCTCTTTGTCGTTTTTATTTCTTTGGAGCATAAAACAGCGCAGAAAACAGTGGCAGACGAAAAATTAGACTTTAAATCTGAAGTTTATCAGTTTAACCCCAATACAGCCGTTGTTTTTAGAAAAGAGCCAAAAATTATCCCAAAACAAGAAACTCCAAAACAGAAACTTGTTTTTTTTGAAAAAATTAAAAAAGGTGACAATCCAATAATTGAAACGGTTATTGATATTGATATCGAAGATCTAAAAATATTAGATATTGATAGTTTTGAAGAAGAAAAGGAAGATGAAGAGTTTAAACCAGAAGACGCTGTCTCTTTTATAAACATTCAAAACGCACCTGTTTTTAAAGGATGTGAGGGGCTTTCTAAAGCCGAAAATAAAGTGTGTTTCGATAAAAAAATGAAACGTTTTGTACAACGTAATTTTGATGCAGATCTTGCAAATGAGTTGGGTTTAAATGCCGGGAAATACAAAATTAGAACGCAATTTATAATCGATGAGAAAGGGAATGTTATAGATATAAAAATTAGAGCACCGCATAGAAAATTAAAAAAAGAAACAGAAAGGCTTATTAAGAAACTTCCTAAATTTACTCCAGGACAGCAACAAAATAGATTTGTAAGAGTCAGGTACACATTGCCAATAGCTTTTAGTGTAGAGTAAAAAAAACCCAACCAATTGGTTGGGTTTTTTTATAGCTGCTATTTAGATTTTGTTATTTTTGTAACATGATAATAAGTCATTATTTGGATGCAACATATTTAAAAACAGCAATACAAGCTGGTATTACTGAAAAAGAAAACTTAGAGAAAGTAGTAGCACTTACAAAGGAGGCAATTAACTATGATTATAAGTTGGTTATGATCCGTTCCAATTACATAACAACTGCAAAAAAAATAATAAGCATTTCAGGAGCTAAGGTTTTAATTGGAACCGTAATTGACTTCCCTTGTGGAGATGCATCTTTAAAACAAAAAATACAAGAAGCTGAAAAGGCAATTAAATTAGGTGCAGATGAGTTAGATTTTGTTGTTAATTATAATGCTTTTAAAAAAGGAAATATAGACATGGTAACAGAAGAAGTAACCTGTTGCATAACACTTTGTCTTCGCCATCACAAAATTGCAAAATTTATTATAGAAGCTGCAGCTTTATCAAATGAAGAAATAATTGTAATTTCACAACTTATGAAGCAGATTGTTTTAGAAAATTTTGGAGAAGAAAACGTAAAAAATGTATTTGTAAAATCGTCTACAGGATTTTTTAAAACAGAAAGAGAGATGCCAAATGGTGCTACTTTTGAAAATATAATGTTAATTTCTAAAAATGCGAAACCATTAAAAATTAAGGCTGCAGGTGGTGTAAGAGATTACGAAACAGCTTTGAAAATGATTTCTTTAGGAGTAGATAGAATTGGAACATCTTCATCAAAAGAAATAATAAATAAAGAACAATACTCAAACCAAAGCTACTAATTTTGAAAGATTTTTTTGCACACGAAACAGCTGTTATAGATACTGATTGTACTATTGGGAAAGATACTAAAATTTGGCACTTTAGTCATATTATGTCCCATTGTGTTATCGGAGAAGGTTGTAATATTGGACAAAATGTAGTGATTTCTCCAAAAGTTATTCTTGGACAAAATGTAAAAGTTCAAAACAATATTTCTATTTATAGTGGGGTTATTTGTGAAGATGATGTTTTTTTGGGTCCCTCTATGGTTTTTACAAATGTGATAAACCCTAGAAGTGCCATCAAAAGACAAAATGAATACCAAAAAACTATTGTAAAAAAAGGAGCTACTATTGGTGCTAATGCTACTATTATTTGTGGTAACAATATTGGTAAATATGCTTTTATTGGTGCTGGTACAGTGGTTACTAAAGAGGTTTTACCTTTTGCCTTGGTTATTGGAAACCCTTCGAAGCAAATAGGTTGGGTTAGTGAATATGGCCATAGATTAGAATTTGATGAAAAAGGTTTTGCAACTTGTATAGAAAGTAACCAAGAATATTTACTAAAAAACAATATCTGTCTCTTATACACATCTGACGCTGCCGACGACTCCTTACGTGTAG
>CAJXTJ010000160.1 GCA_913061165.1 uncultured Polaribacter sp. | reverse complement strand
GAGATGTAGAGAGGTCTCGTGGGCTCGGAGATGTGTATAAGAGACAGATCCAAAAAGGAAAAACATTAGCATACTCATACAAAGAAACAGTTGCTATAAAACATCAGAAATTTGATTATCAGCATACAGAAAACATCTTTTTAGATTACGAAAGAGAGGCATTAATGCCAGAGAAACTATCTTCAGAAGGCCCATCAATAGTGCAAGCAGATTTTAACGCAGATGGCTTAAAAGATTTATTTATTGGTGGTGGTCGAGGTCAAGAACCTGTATTATATTTACAAACGAAAATAGGAAAATATAGACTTAAAAACACTACAGTTTTTAAACAAGATAGCATGTACGAAGATGTAGATGCAATTGCTTTTGACATTGATGCAGATGGTGATTTAGATATCTATGCGTTAAGCGGTGGAAATGACTATAAGGAAGGGGAACCAATGCTGGAAGACAGGGTTTATATAAATGACGGAGTAGGTAATTTTACAAAATTAAACGCAAAATTATTAGCAACAAATGGAGGCTCTGTTTCTTCCTTTGATTTTAATAAAGACGGCTATCAAGATTTGTTTATTGGTAATAGATCAATTCCTGGCGCTTATGGCTTAACACCGTTTAGTTTTATTCTCAAAAACACAGGAGATAATAACTTTCAGGTAGTGCAAAAAAGGCGTTTTGGTATGATTACAGATAGTAAATGGGCCGATTTAGATAATGATGGTTTTGCAGAATTGATACTCGCAGGAGATTGGATGCCAATTCGTATTTTTTCGTATACCAAAGAAGGCAAGTTTGAAAACAAAACAAAAGAGTTTGGATTGGACAAGAGCAACGGTATGTGGAATGTAATTAAAATTGCAGATCTAAATAAA
Source organism: uncultured Polaribacter sp. (assembly GCA_913061165.1). Classification (GTDB taxonomy): domain Bacteria; phylum Bacteroidota; class Bacteroidia; order Flavobacteriales; family Flavobacteriaceae; genus Polaribacter. The sequence goes on along the minus strand of CAJXTJ010000160.1, from coordinate 3,387 downwards.
GATGGATTTTTAGACATTATTGGAGGTAATACTGGAGAAAATTTTAAATGGAAGGCCTCCGAAAAAAAACCCGTAAAAATGTATCTAGATGATTTCGATAACAGTACACAGCTAAATCAGATTATTTTTTACGATTATTTTGGAACGGATGTCACTTTTGCTTCTAAAGATAAATTAACACAGCAAATGCCAATATTAAAAAAGAAATTTACAAGTTATAATGCTTTTTCAAAGGTAAATACTATTACCGATTTATTTGACAAGGATGAACAAGAAATTTTAGAAACTAAATATATTTACGAATTAAGATCTATGTTTTATCTAAATGATGGCAACAATCATTTTGCAGGAGAAGCCCTTCCTAAAAAAGCTCAAATAAGTACTATTGAAGATTTTTACATCGATAACGATGAAATTATATATACTGGTAATTACAACGATTTTGTAACTGAATTAGGAAATTTAGACGGGAATCCGGGTGGAATATTACGTTTTTCCAACAATACAATTCAAGAACAAAAAAGTTTACAATTGCCTAAAGAGTTTAGTGGAAGAAAAATTGTAAAACTATCTAAAAACAACTACTTAGTCCTTTCTAATAACGGAAGTTCTTATATTATTGACACACAAAAATTAGACAAATAAAAGATGAAAATTCATAAAACCATAAGGTATCAACAAATTTTTTATGTATTTATATGCATTGTATTTTCAGGTTGTAAAACATCAGCACCTATAGAGATAACTCCTGAAAATTACCACGCTTCTGTAGATAAAGTTACAGAAATAATGATTCATGATATTTTTTCTCCCCCTGTAGCAAGCCGAGTTTTTGCATATCCAAATATTGCAGCCTATGAAATATTAGTGCAAAAAGATTCAGTATACAAAACTTTGTCATCTACCTTAAACGGACTTTCTCCCATTCCTAAGGTTAAAAAAGAAGTTAACGTAAACCTCAACTTAGCAGCAATCATTGCACACTTAGAAATAAGCAAGAAATTAATTTTTTCTGAAAACAAATTTGAAGTCCTACAAGATAGTTTATACACGCACTGGCAGCATATAAATAAAACTGAATTTGAGCACTCTAAAAAATATGCACTTACTGTTGTAAAACATATTAAAAAATGGATGGATGCCGATAATTACAATCAAACGAGAACAATGCCAAAGTACACTGTCGATACGGATGATGATTCGAGATGGCAACCAACACCTCCTGCATACATGGATGCAATAGAACCTCATTGGAATAAAATTAGACCATTTTTATTAACCGCTGCAGACCAATTTAAACCAATAACGCATCCTAAATTTTCATTAGAAAAAGATTCAAAATTTTATAAAGAATTACTAGAAGTATATAATATCAGTCAAGAAATTACTAAAAAAGGAGATGCTTCAGAAGAAATAGCCATTGCTCAATTTTGGGATTGCAATCCTTATGTATCTGTTACCAGAGGGCATTTTATGTTTGCAACTAAAAAAATTACACCTGGTGCACATTGGATTGGAATTGTTAAAATTGCTGCAAAGAAAACGAATGCCAATTTCATGGAAACTGTAAATGCCTATACCAAAACATCTTTAGCCATTGCAGATGGCTTTATAAGTTGTTGGGATGAGAAGTATAGAAGTAATTTAATTCGTCCAGAAACACTTATCAATCAGCACATAGATGCAGATTGGCAACCTATTTTACAAACACCTCCTTTTCCTGAATATACGAGTGGGCACTCTGTAATTTCTGGAGCCGCGTCTGTGGTATTAACATCTATTTTTGGAAATAATTTTAATTTTAATGATACTACTGAACTTCAGTTTGGCCTGCCTATTAGAAGTTACGCTTCTTTTTACGATGCTTCTAGCGAAGCGGCATTGAGTAGAATGTATGGTGGTATTCATTACAGAGCAGCCGTAGATATTGGTTTAAGTCAAGGAAAAGAGCTTGGGGAATTTGTTGTATCTCAATTAAATAAATAAGCAGTATTTCTTATGACTAATAGTAAAATACATAGAAACTGGTGGAAAGAAGCTGTCATCTATCAAATTTATCCAAGAAGCTTTAAAGATACTTCAAATAATGGAATTGGAGATATAAAAGGAATCATAGAGAAACTAGATTACATCAAAAGTTTGGGTGTTACCATGGTTTGGTTAAATCCTATTTATGAATCTCCAAATGATGATAATGGCTATGACATTAGCGATTATAGAGCTATCATGAAAGAATTTGGCACCATGGCCGAATTTGACGAATTACTAACTGGTCTGCATAAAAGAGGTCTAAAATTTGTAATGGATGTAGTGGTAAATCATAGTTCTGACGAGCACAAATGGTTTCAAGAGTCAAGAAAATCAAGAGATAATAAGTACAGAGATTACTACCATTGGTGGCCAGCAGAAAAGGGAAAACCTAATTACAGGTGGAGTTTCTTTGATGAAAAAAGTGAAGCATGGAAATATGATGCACAAACCGATGCTTATTACCTGCATTATTTCTCTCAAAAACAACCCGACTTAAATTGGGAGAATCCAAAAGTACGACAAGAAGTCTACGATATAATGAAGTTTTGGGCAGACAAGGGTGTAGACGGATTTCGTTTAGATGCTTTTCAGTTTGTAAGCAAGGACATTGCGTTTCCTCCATTACCAAAAGGGTACGAAGAAAACGTGCCAAGTGTTATAAAACATCACGGAATGGGACCTCATTTACACACCTATTTAAAGGAAATGAATGAGGAAGTATTGAATAAATACGACGTTTTTGCAGTTTCTGAAGGTGTTGGTAGCTCTTTAGAAGATGCACACGATATTGTAGATGAAGATAGAAATGAATTGCAAATGGCCTATCATTTTGAAAGTACAGACTTGGTAAGTTCTATAGAGAAGTGCACACTAGCAGACATAAAAGAATGTTTTACAAAATGGGACACTTCTTTTGACAAAAAAGGCTGGCTATCTATTTATTTATCCAATCACGATCAAGCCAGAATGGTCAATCGTTTTGGAAACGCCAAACCAGCATTTAAAGAAGTTTCAGCTAAAATGCTGAACACCTTTATTTTAAGCATGAAAGGTACCCCTTACACCTATTATGGTGATGAGTTGGGTATGACAAATAATGGCTTTACAAAAATTGAAGAATACCAAGATATTGCTGCCGTTAACGGTTATAAAAGCATAGAAGCAAAAGGTGGAGATTTAAATTTATATTTAAAAACAATGAACCTATTATCTAGAGATAATGGCAGAACACCAATGCAATGGGACGCTTCAGAAAACTCAGGGTTCTCTGTAAAAAGACCTTGGTTACCGGTAAATAAAAATTATAAAACCTGTCTCTTATACACATCTCCGAGCCCACGAGACCTCTCTACATCT
>CAJXTJ010000159.1 GCA_913061165.1 uncultured Polaribacter sp. | reverse complement strand
TCTACACGTAAGGAGTCGTCGGCAGCGTCAGATGTGTATAAGAGACAGGTTAAAAATGATACTTTAAATTATAACTTTAAAACCATAGAATTAGAAGATTATGGTAAAATTACAATACGCATACAAAATAAAGATTCTAAAAATCTAATTATTGATTTATTATCAGGGAAAGGAAATGATGAAGTTATAGAAAGAAGATATATATCTGCTTCTGAAACACTTGTTTTTAATTTATTAGAACCGAACACCTATAAAATAAGAGCTATTATTGACGAGAATAATAATAAAAAATGGGATACTGGGAACTACCTTCTAAAAATACAACCAGAGAACGTGATTTACTTTGAAGAAGAATTAAAAGTTAGAGCGAATTACTTTTTAGAAGGCAATATTTTTAATATCATAAGTAAAGAGTAACATTTCTTTTTTTTTGCTAATTTCAAATCACTATGAATTTATGAAACGGCCCTATTTTAATAATTCGTGAAGATATGAGCAGTCCTTTTTAGCAAAATCTACAAAAATTTTAACTTTCTTTTTAAAAAAAGAATACTCTTTTGTAACATTCCTATCATTTCCGTCGTATAAGTATAAGTAAGCCCTTCTTTATAATCCTAAAAGCTTACAGATTAGAATACATGAGACAACTAAAAATTACCAAGCAGGTTACCAATAGAGAAACCGCGTCGTTAGACAAATATTTACAGGAAATTGGAAAGGTAGATTTAATTACTGCAGATGAAGAAGTAGAGCTAGCACAGCTTATTAAAGCAGGAGATCAAAGAGCATTAGAAAAATTAACAAAAGCAAATTTAAGATTTGTGGTATCTGTTGCAAAACAATATCAAAATCAAGGATTAACATTACCAGATTTAATTAATGAAGGTAACTTAGGTTTAATTAAAGCAGCAAAACGTTTTGATGAAACTAGGGGATTTAAATTTATATCATATGCTGTTTGGTGGATTCGTCAGTCTATCTTACAAGCACTAGCAGAACAATCTAGAATTGTACGTTTGCCGTTAAATAAAATTGGTTCTATCAATAAAATTAACAAAATGTATGCTTTCTTAGAACAAGAAAATGAACGTCCACCAAGTGCTGAAGAAATTGCTAAGAAATTAGACATGACAGTAAATGATGTTAAAGAATCTATGAAGAATTCTGGACGTCACGTATCTATGGATGCACCTTTAATTGAAGGTGAAGATTCGAACTTATATGATGTTTTAAACTCTGGAGAATCTCCAAATCCTGATAGAAAACTATTACATGAATCTCTAAGAATAGAAATCAACAGAGCTTTAGAAACATTAACTCCTAGAGAGGCAGATGTTGTAAAGTTATACTTTGGTTTAGGCGAACACCAACCAATGACTTTAGAGGAAATTGGCGAAACGTTTGATTTAACACGTGAACGTGTACGTCAAATTAAAGAAAAGGCAATTAGAAGATTAAAACACACTTCTAGATCTAAAATTTTAATGACATACTTAGGTTAGAAGTCGCAGACCTCTTTTGATATCTTACAGATGCCGGCTTATACAGTATGTATAATTCATAAAAACTCTCGAATTTATTTTCGAGAGTTTTTTTTATTTGAAGCTATTTTCTACTTTCACTGCTCGCTTCAATTCAAAAAGTATAAGAGCTCAAACAAACGGAAAAGTAAGGCTAACCCTATCTGTGAAATATATTACTTCTTCCATCTCATTCTCAATAACGAATTAATTATCTTTACCAAATAAAATCACAACACAACCACAAACTAATGAGTAATTTAATTGCACCTTCAATTTTAGCGGCAGACTTTGCCAATTTACAAAGAGACATCGAAATGGTTAACAATAGCGAAGCAGATTGGTTTCATATTGATATTATGGATGGTGTTTTTGTACCAAATATTTCTTTTGGAATGCCTGTTTTAAAAGCAATTTCTAAACATGCAAAAAAGACTATTGATGCCCATTTAATGATTGTAAATCCAGATCAATACATTCAAACATTTGCAGATTTAGGCGCAAACATACTAACGGTACATTATGAAGCTTGTTCTCATTTACACAGAACCATTCAAGCTATAAAAGCAGCAGGCATGAAGGCAGGTGTTGCCTTAAACCCGCATACACCAATTGCTGTTTTAGAAGATGTAATTAAAGACCTAGACTTAGTGTGCATCATGAGTGTAAATCCTGGTTTTGGTGGCCAATCTTTTATTGAAAATACCTATAAAAAAGTAAGTCAGTTAAGACATTTGATAGATTTCACAGAATCTGACTGCCTTATAGAAATTGATGGAGGTGTTACAGATAAAAATGCAAACGCTTTAATTGAAGCTGGAGCGAATGTTTTGGTTGCAGGAAGTTATGTTTTTGGAGCTGAAAACCCTACAGAAACTATTGAAGATTTAAAAAATTTAATCGGATAATTGTTATACGCAATAGTAGATATAGAAACTACAGGACACGGCCAAAAAGGGCAGAAAATAACTGAAATTTCTGCCTTAATTTTTGATGGAAAAAAAGTTGTAGATGAATTTACTTCACTTGTCAATCCTGAACAAAATATACCAACATTTATTACCAATCTTACAGGTATTACAAATGCAATGGTTAGAAATGCACCAAAATTCTATGAAATTGCAAAAAAAGTTGAAGACATTACCAGAGATACTATTTTTGTTGCGCACAATGTAAACTTCGATTACAATATAATTCATGCAGAATTTAAAAGCCTAGGGTTTGATTTTAAAAGAAAGAAACTCTGTACCGTTCGTTTAACTCGAAAAATAATTCCGGGATTACCTTCGTATAGTTTGGGGAATATTTGCACTGCTGAAAAGATTCCTATTAACGGAAGACACCGAGCAAAGGGAGATGCTGAAGCTACTGCAGAATTGTTTAGACGTTTGCTTTTAAGAGATGATAATTTTACGATCAATTCTTTTTTGAATCCGAAATCTAGACAAGCAACACTGCCGCCCCTTTTAGATAAAATAGTAGTAGATAAACTACCTGAAACATTTGGTGTTTATTACTTTAAAAACTTAGCCAAAGAAGTTATTTATGTTGGAAAAGCAAACAATATAAAACAACGTGTTATTAGTCATTTTTATGACAAGAAGAAAAAAGAACAGAACATGTGCTTAGAAACTGCAGATATATCTTTTGTAAAAACAGGCAGTGAGTTATTAGCTTTATTACTAGAGTCTTCAGAAATAAAACATATCTACCCTAAATTTAACAGAGCCCAAAGAAGAGCAGGAGAAGCTATTGGACTATTTTCTTATGAAGATCAAAAAGGAATTATACATCTGGCTTATAATCGATTGAAATTAGCTCCGAATGCAATCATGAAATACTATTCAGTAGCAGAATGCAGAACTCATTTAGAATCTTTGTGTGCGGAATTTGAATTGTGCCCAAAATACTGTCATTTGCAAACCAATGTTTCTAGTTGTTTTCATTATCAATTAAAAGAGTGTAAAGGTATTTGTTGTGATAAAGAATCGGTAGAAGAGTATAATAAAAGAGTAAAAGCAGCAATTAATTCCGTAGGTATTGGTGCAGAAAATTTAGTAATCAAAGAAACAGGAAGAACCAAAAATGAAGTGGGTTTTGCTCTGGTATTAGATGGAATTTACAAAGGTATTGGATATGTAGATGTTAGCCAAGATGAAAGTTTAAAAAACCCAGAAGACTATCAATTTTTTGTTGAACCCAAAAAAGATAATAGAGATGTTCAAAGAATTATCACTTCGTATTTAAAAAAGAAAGAGAAATTAAAAACAATTTAAAATGGAGAAATCAGCATATAAAATTCATATTATTGGTGCAGGAATTAGTGGTTTAATTACTGCCCAAATTTTAGAAAACCATGGCTATCATCCAACAATTATAGAGGCCTCTGCTACTGTTGGGGGTCGTGTTAAATCTGACCTTGTAGATGGTTATACTTTAGATCACGGTTTTCAAGTGCTCTTAACCTCCTACCCTGCAGCAAAAAAATATTTAGATTATAAGGCTTTAGACTTGCAAAAACTTTTACCGGGTGCAACTATTTTTAAACACGGAAAAGCACAAACTATAGGAGATCCTTTGCGTAATATCTCTTTATTATTTCCAACATTAAGATCTTCTATTGGAACATTTTCTGACAAATTAAAAATTTTAAAGCTTAATACACTTTTAAAGAAAAAGAAAATAACTGCTATTTTTAAAACTGAGGAAAAAACAACACTTCAATATCTGTCTCTTATACACATCTCCGAGCCC
>CAJXTJ010000158.1 GCA_913061165.1 uncultured Polaribacter sp. | reverse complement strand
TAAGAGACAGGAGCGGAAGCTTTGAAAAATTAGACGAAGTGTAGCGGAGTCAAATTTTAAAAAGAGCACAATTTTTAAAAAACGAATAAGTTTATAATATAAAAAACCCAACTCAATAGAGTTGGGTTTTTACTTTTCTGTTACTATTATTCTTTATAGATCAAACTTAATTCCTTGCGCTAAAGGCAATTCATCAGAATAATTTACAGTGTTTGTTTGTCTTCTCATATACACTTTCCAAGCATCAGATCCAGACTCACGTCCACCACCTGTTTCTTTTTCCCCTCCAAAAGCACCACCAATTTCAGCACCAGAAGTTCCGATGTTTACATTTGCAATACCGCAATCAGAGCCTGCATATGATAAGAATTTTTCAGCTTCTTTTAATTCATTAGTCATAATTGCAGAAGATAACCCTTGAGCAACACCATTTTGTTTTTCAATAGCATTTTCAACTTCTCCAGAATATTTCATTAAATATAAAATAGGTGCAAAAGTTTCGTGTTGTACAATTTCAAAATGGTTTTCTGCTTCAATAATAGCTGGCTTTACGTAGCATCCGCTTTCGTAACCTTCACCTTCTAAAACGCCACCTTCAACCAATACATTTCCACCTTCAGCTTTTGCTTTTTCAATAGCAGCTAAATACGTGTTTACAGAATCATGATCAATTAACGGCCCAATATGATTTCTCTCGTCTAAAGGATTTCCAATAGTTAATTGTTTATAAGCACCCACAATTGCATCTCTTACTTTGTCGTAAACAGCTTCGTGAATAATTAATCTTCTAGTAGAAGTACAGCGCTGTCCACAAGTCCCTACAGCACCAAATACAGCACCGGGAACCACTACTTTTAAATCTGCAGTTGGTGTAATAATAATCGCATTATTTCCTCCTAATTCTAGTAAAGATTTTCCGAAACGTTGTGCAACAGTTGCTCCAACAATTCTTCCCATTCTAGTAGAACCTGTTGCAGAAACCAATGGCACTCTGGAGTCAGTCGTCATCATTTCTCCAACCTTATAATCTCCATTAATAATAGAAGAAATACCTTCTGGTAAATTGTTTTCTTTTAAGATGTCTGCAATAATATTTTGACAAGCTACAGAACATAAAGGAGCTTTTTCAGATCCTTTCCACACACAAACATCACCACATATCCAAGCTAAAGACGTATTCCACGCCCACACAGCTACTGGAAAGTTAAATGCAGAAATAATACCTACAACTCCAATTGGATGCCACTGCTCTCTCATTACATGTCCAGGACGTTCAGATGGTATTGTTTGTCCGTTTAATTGTCTTGATAAACCAACGGCAAAATCACAGATATCTATCATTTCTTGAACCTCACCATATCCTTCTTGTAAAGATTTACCCATTTCATAAGAAACTAATTTTCCTAAGGGCTCTTTTAAATCTCTTAATCGATTTCCAAATTGACGAACAATTTCTCCTCTTTGTGGAGCAGGCATGTTTCTAAAAGATAGAAAAGCGGCAGTCGCTTTTTCCATTACTTTTTCATAGTCTTCTTTAGAGGTTGCTTTTACTTTTCCAATTAATTTTCCATCAACAGGAGAGTAACTTTCAATAATTTCTCCGCTAGAAAAGCTATTAGAACCAGTAGAAGTTCCATTATTTATTTCTTTTAATCCTAATTCTTGTAATGTTTCTTTTATTCCAAAATCTGTCATTTCGCAGTTTCGTTTTAGTTGTTTAATTTAGAGCTTCAAATTTACGAATTATTTAACGGATAAATAAATTAAACAAAAAACATAATTTTTGTTTAATTTCAAACAAAAAAATTATGAAAAAACTGTTCCTTATCATTTCAATTTTAAGCATCTCTTATAGCTGTAAGAATGCCTTAGACACGTCATCTAAAGATAAAATAACAACAGCAAAACAACATGAATTTGCTATTATAATTCATGGTGGAGCCGGTACCATTTTGAAGGAAAACTTATCCGAAGAAAAAGAAAATGAATATAAACTGAAGTTAGAAGAGGCAATTAGAACAGGTTATGCCATTCTTAAAAACGGCGGAACTTGTCAAGAAGCTGTTGTGAAGACCATTCAAGTTATGGAGGAGTCTCCGTTGTTTAACGCGGGTAAAGGAGCTGTTTTTACACATGAGGAGACCAATGAATTAGATGCTTCTTTTATGGATGGTGAAACATTAAATGCAGGCGCAGTAGCAGGTGTAATGAATGTAAAAAGTCCAATAGAATTGGCTTTAAAAATAATGACAGATTCCGAGCATGTAATGCTTTCTGGAGAAGGCGCTTCAATTTTTGCGAAAGAAAAAGGATTGGAAATTGTAGACCCAAGTTATTTTTATACAGAAAACCGTTTTAAATCTTTACAGAGGATAAAAAATAAAGTAAAAACGGAATTAGATCACAACGATAAGAAAGCGGCTTTTTATGATGCGGATATTAAGAACTCAAAATTTGGAACCGTTGGATGTGTTGCTTTAGATAAAGATGGAAATATTGCTGCAGGAACCTCTACTGGTGGAATGACTAATAAGCGCTGGGGAAGAATTGGTGATGCGCCAATTATTGGTTCGGGTACGTATGCAAATAATAAAACGTGTGGTGTTTCTTCTACAGGTTGGGGAGAATACTTTATAAGAAGTCAGGTAGCATATGACATTTCTGCACAAATGGAGTATCAGAAAAAAACATTAAAAGAGGCAACTAAAGATGTCATTCAGAATAAGTTAACAAAGCTTGGCGGTACTGGTGGTGTTGTAGCTTTAGACAATAAAGGCAATATGTCTTTTGAGTTTAATACTGCAGGAATGTACAGAGCCTCAATGAATGAAAAAGGAGAATTGATCGTAAAAATTTATAAAGAATAAGACTGTAATTTATTAAACCTAAAAAGTATAAAAGATTGCAGCTTTAAATCTTATTTTTGTATCCTCTTATGGAAACCAGCATTTTTAAAATACAGAATAAACAAGAATTTACGGCACTTTCCTTAGCGGTTTTTAAACATCAGTTTAAGAACAATAAAGTATACAGGTCTTTTTGTGATTTACTCTTTGTGCATCCTTCAAGTATTTCTACTATTGAAGAAATTCCGTTTTTACCCATTCAGTTTTTTAAAAGTAGAGACGTACTTTCTTCCTTAGCGGAAGTTCAGGAAATCTTCACAAGTTCTGGAACTACAGGAAGTAGTGCAAGCAAACATTTGGTTACCGATATCACTCTTTATAAAGAAAGCTATTTAAAAGGATTTTCGCACTTTTATGGAAATATAGAGAAATACACCATTCTGGCTTTGTTACCCAATTACCTAGAACGCGAAGGCTCTTCTTTGGTTTTTATGGTGGCCGATTTAATTCAAAAATCTAAAAAACCAGAAAGTGGTTTTTATTTGGACAATATGCAAGAATTAGCTAAAAAACTGATTGAATTAGATAAAATCGGACAAAAAACACTCTTAATTGGGGTTTCTTTTGCTTTGTTAGACTTGATTGAAATGCAACAATTCAACCTAAAAAACACTATAATTATGGAAACTGGTGGAATGAAAGGAAGAAGAAAAGAATTGGTAAGAGAAGAGTTGCATGCCATTTTAAAAAACGGATTTGGAGTCACAGAAATTCATTCAGAATATGGAATGACAGAATTATTAAGTCAAGCATATTCTAAAGGGAATGGAACTTTTGACTGTCCTCCTTGGATGCGCGTAGTTGCAAGGGATACAGAAGATGCGTTAACCATTTTACCTGAAGGAGTCTCTGGAGGACTCAATATCATAGATTTGGCCAATTATAATTCGTGCTCTTTTATTGCCACACAAGATTTAGGAAAAGTACATGCCAATGGTGCATTTGAAATTATGGGTCGTTTTGATAATTCAGATATTAGAGGGTGTAATTTAATGGTATTGTAATTAGCCTATAGAAGGTTCGACTACTACTAAAACGATCTTCGATGAAACAACTAATTACAGGCATCTTACTCACGCTTGCAACAACTCTTTTTGCACAACAAAAACAGTACAACACAACAAATGGAATTCTTGCAAAAGGCTATGATGTTGTTGCTTATTTTAACAATACAGCAGTCAAAGGAAATAAGAAATTTATGACAACCTATGATGGTGTGAAATTTCAATTTTTAAACACTTCTAATTTAGATAAATTCAAAAATAATCCTAAAAAATACATCCCTCAATATGGAGGGTATTGTTCTTATGCCATTGGTAAAACAGGAAAAAAAGTAGGAGTCAACCCACAAACTTTTGAAATTAGAGACGGCAAGTTGTATCTGTTTTACAATGCTTGGGGCACAAATACTTTTAAAATGTGGCAAGAAGAAGGT
>CAJXTJ010000157.1 GCA_913061165.1 uncultured Polaribacter sp. | reverse complement strand
CGAGATGTAGAGAGGTCTCGTGGGCTCGGAGATGTGTATAAGAGACAGCCTATAGACGCTGTGAAATTTGCAGCTGCATACGGTGCATTTATCATTACAAGAAATTCCGACAAGAAAAATATAAAAGTAGTAATAGGGAGGGATGCACGTATTTCTGGAAAAATGATTTCTAGTTTGGTTGCAAACACTTTAGTAGGGTTAGGAATTGATGTTGTAGACCTAGGCTTGTCTACAACACCAACAGTAGAAGTAGCTGTGCCGTTAGAAAATGCAGATGGAGGAATTATTTTAACAGCATCTCATAATCCGAAACAATGGAATGCCTTAAAATTATTAAACGAAAAAGGAGAGTTTTTAAATGGTGCAGAAGGAGAGAGAATTCTTGAGTTAGCAGACAGCGAAGCTTTTGAATTTGCAGATGTAGATGATTTAGGAACCTATACAAAAGACAATTCTTATTTAGAAAAACATATTCAGGCAGTTTTAAACTTAGAATTAGTAGACATAGAAGCGATTAAAAATGCAAACTTTAAAGTAGTAGTAGATGGTGTAAATTCTACTGGAGGAATCTTTATTCCTGAATTATTAAAAGAACTTAATGTAGATTGTATTGAGTTATACTGCACCCCAAATGGAGAGTTTCCTCACAACCCAGAACCTTTAAAAGAGCATTTGACAGATATTTCTAATCTCGTTGTAGAAGAGCATGCAGATTTTGGGATTGTTGTAGATCCAGATGTAGATAGATTGGCGTTGGTTTCTGAAGATGGTTCTATGTTTGGCGAAGAGTATACTTTGGTTGCTTGTGCCGATTATGTTTTAGGAAAATTAGGTGGTGGAAATACGGTCTCTAATTTATCTTCTTCCAGAGCATTAAGAGATGTGACGCAAAAACATGGCGGAACGTATACTGCAAGTGCAGTTGGTGAAGTAAACGTAGTACTTAAAATGAAAGAGACAAATACGGTAATTGGTGGAGAAGGAAATGGAGGAATCATTTATCCTGCTTCTCATTATGGTAGAGATTCTTTGGTGGGTGTGGCTTTATTTTTATCGCATTTAGCAAATAAAAAAATGTCTTGTAAAGAATTAAGAGATTCATATCCAAGTTATTTTATGAGCAAGAATAAAATTCAATTAACGCCAGAAATAGACGTTGATAAAATTTTAGAAACAATGGCATTAACGTATAACCATGAAGATGTAAATATAATTGATGGTGTTAAAATAGATTTTGCAGATGAATGGATTCATTTAAGAAAATCGAATACAGAGCCAATTATTCGAATCTATACAGAAGCAAAATCGCAACAAGCTGCAGATGATTTGGCAGTCCGATTTATCAATGAAATTAAAGAAATTATTTAAAAATTAAGTAAAATTTTGAAAACATATATTATCATTTTAGTTGCACTATTTTTCAGTGTTATTAGTACAATAGGACAAGAAAAAAATGAAGTTACTAAAAAAAAGAAGGTTATAAACAAAGGTAAATTTTTTGTGTATTGGGGATGGAACTGGGCAAGTTATTCTAATTCTGATATTCGGTTTAAAGGAGCCGACTATGATTTTACATTGTCTAGCGTAAGAGCGCGAGATAGACAAACTAAATTTTCCGTTGATAGTTATTTCAATCTTGCTAATATTACGATACCGCAAACAAATTATAGAATTGGATATTTTTTTAAAGAAAATTATACGGTTTCTATTGGGGTAGACCATATGAAATATGTAGTGGTAGATGATCAAAATGTTACAATTGATGGAGAAATTAATGTAGGGAATACAAGGTATGACGGCACTTATACAGGTGAACGTATTCAATTAGCAGAAGACTTCTTAAAATTTGAACATACAGATGGTTTAAATTATTTAAATATAGAAGTAAAACGTTTTGATAATATTGACCACTGGTTTGGTTTAGAATTAGATAACTTGCAAATAAATATTACAGAAGGTTTTGGAGTTGGCGTTTTGTACCCAAGAACAGATACATCTTTATTAGGTAAAGAAAGACATGACGATTATCATTTGTCTGGTTGGGGTATTTCTGGGGGTGCAGGTTTAAATATAACTTTCTTAAAGCATTTTTACATTCAAGCAGATTATAAGATTGGATATATTAATATGCCAGATATTAAGACTTCTTTAAGTGCTTTAGATTCTGCATCACAAAGCTTTTACTTTTTTCAAAACAATATCTTAATAGGGGGTAAGTTTCGTTTGTTTTAATTCTTATAATAATGAGCTTAGAAAAGTATTTTAATCAGTTTAGAGAAAATATAGTTGGCATAGATCAAAAATTTCAATCACCTTACGGAGAACAAAATTTAGTATACACAGACTGGACTGCTAGTGGACGATTGTATCATCCAATAGAAAATAAAATACTACATAAATTTGGTCCGTTCGTTGCGAATACGCATACAGAAACATCTATTTCTGGTGCTGCTATGACATTGGCATACCATGAAGCTAGGAAAATAATTAAAGGTCATGTAAATGCAAATTCAAATGACGTTCTGATAACTTCTGGTTCTGGTATGACGGGGGTAGTTAATAAATTTCAGAGAATCTTAGGTTTAAAAGTTTCAGAAAGTTTAAAAAAGCACACCAATATTCCAGAGGAAATACGCCCTATTGTTTTTATTTCTCATATGGAACACCATTCAAATCAGACTTCTTGGTTAGAAACAATCGCAGATGTAATTGTAGTACCTTGTAATGAGGAAGGTTTAATCTGTTTAGAACTTTTTGAAAGTTGCATTAAAGAACAAGAACATCGGAAAATTAAAATTGTCTCAATGACTTCTTGCTCTAATGTAACAGGAATTAAAACACCATACCATAAAGTAGCAAAGTTAATTCACAGCTATAATGGTTTGTGTTTTGTAGATTTCGCTTGTTGTGCGCCCTATGTGCACATAGATATGCATCCAGAAGATCAAGAGGAATCTTTAGATGCAATTTTCTTTTCTCCGCATAAATTTTTAGGAGGTCCTGGAAGTGCAGGTGTTTTAATTTTCAATAAAAAACTGTATAAAAACACCATACCAGACAATCCAGGTGGTGGGACGGTGAGCTACACAAATCCTTGGGGACAACATGATTACTTTGATGATGTAGAGACGAGAGAAGATGGGGGTACCCCCGCTTTTTTACAAACAATTAGAGTCGCACTTTCTATTCAATTGAAAGAGCAAATGGGAACAGAAAATATTAAAGACAGGGAAAATGAGGTTAATAAAGTCATTTTTGAAACTTTAGAAAACCTAGAAGGTGTAAAGATATTGGCGCCAAATCAGAAAGTAAGATTAAGTATTTTCTCTTTCTATTTTGAAAAGTATCATTTTAATTTAGTGGTAAAATTATTGAATGACAGATTTGGAATTCAGACAAGAGGTGGCTGTTCTTGTGCAGGAACGTATGGTCATTTTTTATTGAATGTAAATCAAGAAACTTCGAATAGAATTAAGGACGAAATTTTGCACGGTTGTAATACAGACAAGCCAGGTTGGGTTCGTTTATCTGTGCACCCTACAATTACAGACAAAGAAGTAGCTTTTGTGTGTGCCTCTTTAAAAGAATTGTCTAGAAACATAGAAAGCTGGTCTCAAGATTATGAGTACCATTCAATTAAAAACGATTATACGCACAAAAAAGTAAAACCAATTGAACAAGATTTAGTTGCAGAATGGTTTAGTCTATAGTTATTTAAATTCAGTTGGAACTTTATCTCTGTGTTTAAAACGTTTGTGAGACCACAAGTAAAACTCAGGTTGTTCTCTAATATTTTTCTCTGTTAACTCTGTGTATAAATCTGTAATTTGATAGTCTTTAAACTCTTTTGGTGTATCTGTAATTAATTGGAATTCGGTTTTATAATAGCCTCTTTTTATTCTTCTGGTCACATAATTAATTACTACTAAATCAAATCTTTTAGATAACATTTCTGCACCTGTATGGATGGGCACTTTAATATCGAAAAACTCTCTCCAATAATATGTTTTATGCAGTTGCGGAGATTGATCACTTAATAAAATATATGCACCTTGTTGTTTGGCTGAAAAACGCTTTTGCATTCCTCTTACCATTTCTGAAGTTTTATAACCAATTACGCCAAATTTTTCTCTAGAATCTCTAACTACTTTTTCATAATAAGTGTTATTCAGTTTTGTATAAGCACCATACATATCAATGTCTAAGACCTTTGGTAAGCTAATAGACCATTCCCAATTTGATTGATGTGCACCCATTAAAGCAATACTTCTTCCTTCTGCTGCATATTTATTTACTAATTCAGGGTTGCTGTATGTATATCTTTTTAGAATTTCTTTTTCAGAAATAGAAAATGCTTTTACAC
>CAJXTJ010000156.1 GCA_913061165.1 uncultured Polaribacter sp. | reverse complement strand
AGAGGTCTCGTGGGCTCGGAGATGTGTATAAGAGACAGATTGTTGGGAGCAAATTTCCATGCTTCTCGATCCTTCAGTAACGACTAGTTATATTGAGGATTGTGAGATTTGTTGTAACCCGATTGAGGTTTCGGCAACCTTTCAAAATGGGGAATTGGTTTATTTTTCAGCAAATAGCATTGAGCAATAATATTTTCAGTACCTTGATAATCTAATCCTTACTTTCAATTCTTCAAATATGATATCAAGTTTCAGTTTTTCAGAAAGTACCGTTGGTTTTCTTGTTGAAGGAACTTTTAATAAAGAAACTGTTAATATTTTTATAGAGGAAGTCTTGACGAAATTAAAGCAATTTGATAAAATCAACTTGTATATTGAAGATACTGGTATTGAAAATTTCACTTTGCCTGCCGTAGTTGAAGAGTTGATGTTTAAGATAAAACACAGCAATCAATTTAATAAAGTGGCACTGGTAAGTGACCGAACATGGGTTAAAACGTGCGGGGACTTATATTCCTTTTTCACAAATTCTGAATTTCATAATTTCACATCTGAAGATCGTATAAGAGCGATGTCATGGATTGCTCAATAGCATTAATTTTTTCCACCCGTTAAGCTGCTCTTCAAGCCTTTTTGAGCATTAAGCCATAAATAGTTGAAAAAAGACTTTGTTTTATCTCTGGTAACTTCTCCTGAACCTTTTCTAAATTCTTGCTCACTTTTATCACTATCTTTTGATATAAAAATATTAGCTATTGCTGATAAAAAACCATTCTTTTTATTTCCTTTTTTATTCAAAACCGACACTTTAAACTGATCGTAATTAATCTTTAAATCGACGTGCGATGTTGTGTTATTACCATCTATGGTAAAATAGGTTTTATTGGCTTCGCCTTCTAATTGTACCTTAAGATTTGGCACAGTAAAGCTATTTATGTCTTGAGCTGGTAAATTTCCTACATTGGCTTTAAAAAGAAAGGTATCGTTTGTATTATTTACATCGAAACTCCATTGGGTGGTAAACGGTGTATTTTCCATAAATATAGCATCTATATCTATTTCAGTTTTTTTAGGGGTTTTATAGGTATTACTAACGTTGCTAATTGTAGCATTTAAATTTTTAAAATTAATTTTTCCGCCTTTGTTTTCCTTTTTTACTTTTTCGGTATAAACAATTGCCGCATTATTTATTTTTACTGAATCTAAGGTTAAATCAAGAGAGAGTGTTCGCAACATTTTACTGTACAAAGGTTTTATGGTAGTGTCGTCTGGTAATAGTTTATTTCTGAAAATAGCTAGTGAAGGGTTTTCAAGCACCATTGTATTACCTTCTATAAAAAGTTTTCGATTAGCAAATCCAAAATCAACTTTCTGTACCGAAATGGAATCAATATTTAAATTAAAATGATCTTTCTCTTTAGGCAATATTCGAGCATGTTCCTCTCTAGAATATTTAGTATATAGATGAATCCCTGCAATATTGATGTTTTTATTTTCTAAGCTTAGCTTCTTTACAGTAGCATTCTCATAGTCACTTACCTTTACAAAAACTGAATCTGTTTTGGCTTTATAAGCTCCAAATGCTACTGGCAATCGCTTTTTAATTATTTCTTCATTCGTAGTAATAGAATCAATTACAACAGAAAGATGATTGGTAAAAAGCAGTAATGAATCTTTTTTTCCATCGAAAATACTAACTGTGGCTTCTTCAATATTTAACCGATCTAAAAAAATGGGTCTATTCATCGTTATAATACCAGACCCCGAGCTATCTTGTTTTTTCTTTAATTTGTTTTTATAGTAAACAATCTTAGGTTGATTGATCAATATTTCGTCAATATGAATTTTACCATTAACCAAATAGTCCCAATAGCTAATATCATCAATCACCAATTTTTCTACTGAAATATGTGTGTGAATTTTGCGGTCTTCTTTGTTTTGAATTTGTACAGAAGGGTTAATTAGTGTTAAAGTTCCTTCATACATATCGAGCCGAAGATCGTCGTAAGACTGAATGATAGTCTCTGGTAATCGTGTTGCTAAGAAATGTTCTACTTTGTTTTTAAAAAAATAATTTATCGCCACAATACTACCAATAACGATAATCGAGACTGAAAGTAAGACGATTATAAAAACCCGTATTTTTTTTGTCATTACCTAAAAATACAAAACACTATAGTGAGAACGAAAACTTTATGAAAAGCTGTTAATTTTATTGTTTAAATGCTTGTTAGATTAAAAATCCTTTGTATCTTTGCCGTCCATATCGCGGGATAGAGCAGTAGGTAGCTCGTCGGGCTCATAACCCGAAGGTCACTGGTTCGAGTCCAGTTCCCGCTACTAAAACAATAAAACGGTTATACTTTTATAAAGTGTAACCGTTTTTATTTATCTGCTAAATTAGACCATTTCTCTATGGCGTGAAACACTTCACATAGCCCTTTTGACTTTTCGGTTAGTGAATATTCCACCCTTGGAGGTATTTCTTCATACTGTTTTCTTGTAAGTAGGCCAGCACTCTCAAGACTTTTTAATTGATCAGTAAGAACTTTTCTTGAAACCCCATCAACCATTTGATGAATTTTACCAAACCTTAATGTGCCATGATTTCGTATTGTGTTTATTATAGGTAGTTTCCATTTGCCTCCAATCTGCTGAGTAAAGTTTAAAACAGGACATTTTTCATTTTTCATAATTACAGTTTAGTTACTTCATAGTAACCACTTTTTATTAGTTACAAAAAGGTAACAAGTTACTTTATGTTTACAAAAGTATTAATATTGCACAAACAAAAAAACAAAACAATGAAAAAATCAATTAAAAACTTAGCTACTTTAGTAATTGTAGCATTTATGACATTTTCCTTCACAACAATAGATGGGGATAAAAAAGAAATTAAATTAGAAAGCAGTAAAGTTGTTTGGAAAGGTTATAAAGTAACTGGTTCTCATGAAGGGATTATCTCAATTAAATCTGGACATTTAAATTTTGACAAAGACATATTGACTGGAGGTAACTTTGAAATAGATATGTCAACTATTATAGTTACCGATTTAGAAGGTGAGTATAAAGGGAATTTAGAGGGTCATTTAAAATCTGACGATTTCTTTGGAGTTACAAAATTTCCTTCTGCATCACTGAACTTTACTAAGGTTGAACCAACAGGTAAAAACTCATATAAAGTCACTGGAGATATTACTATCAAAGGAAATACTGAGTCTATTTCATTCAATCTTTCAGTTTATGGGAACAAAGCAAATGCATCCTTAAAAATAGATAGAACAAAATTTGATGTAAGATATGGCTCTACAAGTTTCTTTGATGGATTGAAGGATAAAGCGATTTATGATGAATTTGATTTAGTTGCTGATTTAGAATTTTAATAAAATTCACTAATTACACTCAATTCAATATTAAAAAAACAAAAAATTATGATTTATAAAAAACAAGACCATCCAATGTGTGGATGTGGAAATACGCAAGATCCAAATGGATATTGTGACGGCTCACACCTTAATAAATAAATGACTCTCTATTTATATTGCGGGAGACAAGAGTCATTATATGATGAGTATCAATTAAATCTCTTGGAGTTAGACTTATGTTCGATATTTCGAATGAGTTATCTACTATAACAATAAAACGGTTATACTTTTATAAAGTGTAGCCGTTTTTATTTTTCAATAATTGGAATCCAAATTTCTTCTTCTGAATCCTTAACATTATTTCTATATTTCTTTCCCAAGACTTCAAAATGAGGTCTATCATCAATTTCAAACATAGATTTTGGCATCCATTCAGAAAAGATATATTCAAACACTTTGCTGTCAGAACTTAAACCCTTGTATTGAAAGACTGCATACAGGCCTTCCTTTAGAATAAAGGATTTCATTCCATCAGGAATATTTTTAAAATCATGAACTTCAACTGTTGCCCATTTTTCAAATTCTTTATTTGGATGAAATTGTTTATGATACATTGGAGGGTAGACTTGCATTGAAATTTTGTCTTCTGAAGCCCTATTTAGAATTTCTTTTAATCTTGGCGAAAATTGACCCCAAAGAAAACCTGTTTTATTTTCAATCAAACTCATTTTTATGTTTTGACCGATTAACATCTTTTCTTCTAATTTTACAATTCTTGGTATCATTTATTTTTCCTGATTGAGTCTATCAAATATATTGTTTCTAAAAATAACCTACGAGTAATATTATGGTTCGATATTTTGATTGAATTGTCTACTAAAAAAATAAAACGTTATACTATTATAAAGTTTAGCTGTTTTTGCATTTCTACTCATTTTTTATACCGAATATACTACTTTTAAGCAACGTTATATTTTATTTATAAATCTGTTATTATTAATTAAA
>CAJXTJ010000155.1 GCA_913061165.1 uncultured Polaribacter sp. | reverse complement strand
CTACACGTAAGGAGTCGTCGGCAGCGTCAGATGTGTATAAGAGACAGGTTTTAAGAATAGTTCTTTGTGAGAAACACCTAAGTTGTGTAACTTTTTTTGTTGTTTTTCTGAAACTACTTGCACAGAGTTTCGCAACAATAAAATAGGAAAAGGAATGTTCACTTTCTCGAAATAAGCCTTTAACTCAAACCAATATGCAATTTCACCACCGCCACCTAGATAACAAATATTTGGTAAAACAACCTCTTGGTATAAAGGCCTCATAATTACATTCGGAGAAAAATCTAACGAATTTTCTTCCACCGCTTTTAAAATTTCACTTTTAGAAAATGTAATTGACGTATTATTTACTTTATAAACTCCATTTTCAAAAACAATGCGTTCCCTTGAGTTTTTACTCAAAAAAAACAAATTAATCTCTCTAGGGTTTACCTGAATCTTATAATTCTCTTTAAGACTAGCAATGGTTTTTGATACTTGCTTATAAGATGTTTGGTTTTCTAACTCGTCCTTTATAAACGGAATGAAAAGCTGTTTTAGCGACGTATCATCTCCATCTAAAGTTACGAGACCATACTCCTTAAATAGTTCATTTGCTATATAACGGGTTGCATCTGCTAAATTATTGTGCTCTAAATATCCTTTAGAAAACAATTCTTTTAAATATGTGGCATTTTTAGAACCACCTAATTGTGTCGCAAAAACCGCTAACACGGCATCTAAACCTTCTGTAGAAAATCTGCCTACAGCTCCGCCATCATTTCTGCTCCATTGTACTTTTTTCCCTTCAAAGTTAAAATAATTAATTTCATCAAAATCATGATCTTCTGTTGCCATCCAATACACTGGTACAAAATTTTTATCAGTAAATTTTTGAGAGAGTTCTTCTGCTAAATTAATAGCACAAATAATTTTATATAGAAAATACAAAGGCCCTGTAAATAGGTTTAATTGGTGGCCTGTAGTTATTGTAAATGTATTTTTTAATTTTAATAATTCAATGTTTTCTTGCGTTTTATCAGAAATATCAACATTCGTATACTGCTTTTTTAAAGCTTCTACTAAAACCAATCTCGACTGTAAACTGTGGGAATTTTCTTTCTCTTCAATTTGATTGTGAAAACCAAGGCTGTCTGGAAAATTGTTGTAAAAAGATTGTATTGCCTCTTTTTGCTCTAAATAATCGAGCATTGTTGTAGAGAAAAAACCAGTATCTTTAAATGGAATCTGTGTTACTTTCATCATTAAATAAAACTTTTTTTACAACAAGTTGTTTTTGACATACCGTTTATTGGGTGCTTAAATTTTTTATAAAAATACAAATATTTTATCCTTTGTCGGTTACTTCATTTCAATCTATCAAACTTTTAACAAGATCTATATTTGAGAGCTTAAAAAAGTAAAAATATATTATTACTTTTACTTTTTTAACTATATAATTATATGAAAATTAAAGCAACTCTACTTGTTCTTGTATTATTTGCAGGAACTCTTTACTCTCAATCAATTCAATCGCCATCAGAATTTTTAGGCTATGAAATTGGTGCCCGTTTTACAAGACATCACAAAGTTGTAGCCTATTTTAAATATGTGAGCAGTACTTCAGGAAATGTAAAGTTAGAAAAATATGGCGAAACAAATGAACATAGACCCTTATATGTAGCGTATATTTCATCCCAAAAAAATATAAATAACCTAGAGAACATTAGAAAAGAGAATCTTTCTCAAACAGGTATTATTCCTGGAAACGCAGCCAATAAGAAAGCCATTGTTTGGTTAAGTTACAACGTACATGGCAATGAAGCTTCTAGCACAGAGGCAGCTATGCTGACCTTATATGAGTTGGTAACTAACAAGAAAGATTGGTTAGAGAACACCTTAGTTATATTAGATCCGTGTATAAATCCGGATGGTAGAGACCGCTATGTAAACTGGTTCAATCAGGTAAGAAGTGCTCCTTATAATATAGATCAGAATGCAAAAGAACACTCAGAGCCTTGGCCAGGCGGAAGACCAAACCATTATTTATTTGATTTAAATAGAGATTGGGCTTGGGTTACACAGGTAGAATCTGAACAAAGAATTGCTATTTATAACAAATGGATGCCGCATATTCATGTAGATTTTCACGAACAAGGCATTAATAGTCCGTATTACTTTGCGCCTGCTGCCGAACCTTTTCACGAAATTATTACCGATTGGCAGCGTGCGTTTCAAACACAAATAGGAAAAAACCATGCACGTTATTTTGACAAAGAAGGTTGGTTGTACTTTACCAAAGAAAGTTTCGATTTATTATACCCAAGTTATGGCGATACCTACCCAACCTATATGGGTGCTATTGGTATGACCTATGAGCAAGCTGGGCATGGACGAGCAGGTTTAGGAATACAAACAGATGAAGGTGAAATTTTAACTTTAAAAGATAGAGCAATTCATCATATGACAACGGGTTTATCTACTGTAGAAATTTCTTCTAAGAATGCTGAAAAATTAAATATCGAATTCAAGAAATTCTTTGACAATTCTAATTTTAATTATAAAAGCTACGTTTTAAAGAATGAAAATGAAGATAAAATGAAACGTCTAAAGAAGTTATTAGACACTCATGAAATTAGGTATGAAAATGCAAAAAACGGTTCGGTAAAAGGATATAATTATGGAAGTCAAAAAGACGATAAGTTTGACGTGAATAACACAGACTTAGTAGTGCATACAAATCAACCAAAAGGAAAAATGGTGAAGGTTTTATTTGAACCAAATGCAAAACTAGCAGATTCTTTAACCTACGACATTACTGCTTGGTCTTTGCCGTATGCACACGGTTTAAAAGCGATTGCCTCTAAATCTAGTGTAAATTCTTCAAAGAATACAAACACAGATTCATCTAAAAATACTGTTGATGCTTCAGCTTATGCATATCTCTCTAAATGGAATAGTATAGATGATGCTACTTTTTTAGGAGCTTTATTACAACACAATATTACACCTCGATTTGCAGAAAAAGAATTTTCTGCAAATGGGAAATCTTTTAAAAAAGGAACCTTAATCATTTTAAGAAATGACAACAAAAGTTCAAGTTTTGATACCAACTTAATAGAAATTGCAAATACACACCAACGGGATTTAACGGCTGTTTCAACTGGATTTTCTAAATCTGGTGTAGATTTTGGATCTTCTTCTGTGAAACCAATTAACAAGCAAAAAATTGCTGTAATTTCTGGTAAAGCAACTTCTTCTTTAAGTTTTGGTGAAGTTTGGCATTTCTTTGAAACCCAACTGCAATATCCAATTACCAATATTAATTCTAGTGATTTTAGCAATACAGACATCAATACCTATGACGTAATTATACTACCAAATGGATATTATAATGAAATGTTAAATAAAAAAACACTTGCTAAAGTAAAAAAATGGACGCGTGCTGGTGGAACTTTAATTGCCATTGGAAACGCCTTACAGAGTTTTGCGGACACAGATGATTTCTCTTTAAAGACAAAAAAAACAGAAGAAAAAGAAGACAGTATCTCAGACAATTTAACACCATTTTCGGAAAGAGAGCGTGAAAGTGTTTCCGATTTAATTACCGGAAGTATTTTTAAAAGCACGTTAGATAACTCGCACCCTTTAGCATTTGGGTATGGCAAAAATTACTTTTCATTAAAACTAAGCGGAACTTCTTACAATTACTTAAAAGAAGGTTACAATGTTGGTTATTTTAATGAAATAGCTAAAAATGTTTCTGGTTATGCAGGCAGTAAAGCTATAAAAGAAGTGCCAAAATCTTTATTGTTTGGTGAAGAACCAATGGGAAGTGGAAGCATTGTTTATATGGTAGACAACGTATTGTTTAGATCTTTCTGGGAAAACGGAAAACTCTTTGTTGCCAATGCTGTTTTCTTGTTGAATTCGGATATACTGAAATAAGAAATTAATTAATATAATACCATAAAAAAACCACTCTTCTGAGTGGTTTTTTTTTATGAATATTGTTAGATACTATTTTTTTTCTGATTTAAGGAGGTCGGTTTTTCTTGCCTCTTAACAGGTGAACCATACAAATCGTAATCTCCAGCCTCGTGAATTTGAATGTCAATAAACTCGCCGATTTTCACATAATGTTCTCTAGCATCTACTAAAACGTCATTATCTACGTCTGGCGAATCAGACTCTGTTCTTCCATAGAAATACTCTCCATCTTTTCTGTCGAACAAACATCTAAAGGTCTTGCCTATTTTTGCTTGATTCAATTCCCAGGAAATTTGAGACTGCACTTCCATAATTTCGTTAACTCTTTTAAACTTTACTTCCGCAGGCACATCATCTTCTAAAACATACGCACTTGTATTTTCTTCGTGAGAATACTCAAAAGCAC
>CAJXTJ010000154.1 GCA_913061165.1 uncultured Polaribacter sp. | reverse complement strand
ACGTAAGGAGTCGTCGGCAGCGTCAGATGTGTATAAGAGACAGTTAATAAGATCTTCGGATTTCGATTTGATAAACAATTTATTATTTACAGGATTAGGGTACATAACAATTTGAGTATCCAAAGATTCATCAACAATACTTAAAGAGCCGCAACTACTGCCAACTTCGTAAGAAATATATTTTGTAACGGCTAAACCACCTGCAAAAGCAAACTTACAACCATACGTAATAGTTTCTCCTGAATTTAAACCTCCAAGTGTTTTTTTGAATCTTAAACCTCCCACATTATCCATTTGTGTTTCTCCAAAAGGATTTTGTTTCCATAAATAAGCAATTACGCCAGATCTGTTTGTATCTAACAATTCAAAAGTGATGTTCACATTTGTACCAACTGTTTCAAAAACAGCCGTAAATCCTATTGAAAATGCCCCTTGTTGGGCTTCATTAGAAGTTTCTGAACACACTTGTACTTCTACTACAGTAATATTTACAATTTGCGAAGCTCCTTCACCAGCATCATTATCTGTTACAATTGCTTTTATTTGATGATCTCCAACACTAGCGTTGGCCCAAGTATAATTATAAGGTGATGTTGAGTCTTCTCCTAATTTTGTTGTACCATCATAAAATTCTACTTTAGAAATTGTTCCGTCTAAATCTGATGCTGATGCAGCAATAATTATTTCTGAACCTTGAGCAAATGATTGGTTTTCTGTTGGTGATGTAATTGCTATTGATGGACTTGAATTTCCAGTTTCTGATACAATCACTAAAACCTCATCAAAGTCTGCATAGGTGCCATCATTTACCGTTAATTTACATTTATACACACCTTCAACAAGGTTAGAAATCATTGGAGATACATCTGTATTATTATCAAAACTTATAATTGACGGACCGTATACCTGTTCCCAGTTATAAGAAATTGATTCTCCTTCTGGATCGTTACTTAATGAACCATTTAAAGTTGTAGTTGAACTTGGTAAAGTAAGAGAAATATTTTCTCCTGCACTTGCAATTGGAGGTACAAAACTTAATGAACTTTTATAAGTAAAAGTCATTTTACCTAAATTAAATTCTCCACTTTCTATAACTAATCTTAAAATATGTTTTCCTTTTGTCAATGTAATATCAGTCACTGAAGTAGTTGCCCAATTCGCCCAATCATTAGAGTTTGGTACAGAAATATTTGGACTTATTTTATTTCCTTCAATTTCAAAGTAAAAAGGTCCACCTCCACTTGAATTTCCAGAAGCAAATCTATAACTCAAATCATAAATTCCTGCCGTTTGAACATCAATAGAATATTCCATCCATTCTCCTGCTGCATTCCAACCAACAATTGCTCCTTCTTGATTGTTAGAAACTGCATCTATGTTTTCATCAGTTCTAAAATCTCCATTATTACCAATTGAAGTATCAACATAAGAAATATTTTGACCGTTACCCCCTTCAAAAGCATCATAAAAACCAGCTTCAATAACCCCAGGAATTAAAATAGGACTACCTAAATAAGGTACTTGTTCACCCACTTGAATATTTACAATATTTGTAACATTAAATTCATTATTAACATATATTTTTGAGTAAACGCCATGAACTCCAAATGTTAAATTTTCAACTTTAAATTCATAGGGTGCCGTTGTATCTTCTCCTATTAAAGTTGCTCCATCAAAAAATTCAACTTTAGTAACGCCTGCTCCAGTAATAGCTGTTAATAAATTTACACTTCCGTTTGGAAAAGCTTGAGAAAAATCTGAAGAAATAATACCAGAAACATCAATATCTCTATTAGTAGTCATTTTATTTGCAGGAACAGTTAATTGAAAATCATCAGAAAAAGTAACTATAATTTCTGAATCTAAATAGTTATGTGCTACGTAGGTTTTTTCTCCATTTTTTATAAAAACCGATGCAATAGGATAATCCGCAGTTATTGTTGCATCAATAACACCCATGGCATTTACAGAATGTAACCAATGATACGTTTGTGCATCAGAAATACCAAACTTTAAATTTCTTTCTGGATACGCATTGTATAAATCAACTGCGGCTTGTGGATCTGTAAATGATAAATATTTCCAATAGGTATCATGCCATAAATTATCATTATCTTCTTTGCTTAAAACTCCTGTATTTGATGTAATTTCGTTCCAAAGTTTTTTAGAATATTCTTGATTGTGTCCTAAATAAAAAGAGCCGCCATGAATTGGATACATTTCTATACCATATGAAGCTGCAATATCGGCAGTCCAAAAAGTACCATTATCAGATGAGTTTCCCCAAACTCTAGATACTAGACTGTATTGTTGATTTGATTGAAAGTTTCTTTCATATACATCAAACCAATATTCTTCTACAGCAGTTTGTTCTGTTGTATAAATATAAATTCCTAAATCTCTAACTTCATCGTTATTTGTAATGGCTCCCCAATGAATTAAAGAAGATGCAAATTGCATACTTTCTGAAGTTGATTCTTGATCATTTCCTTGCGGAAAGGTTGCAAAACCATTTGCCCAACTATGACCAGCATACGGGCTAAAATTTCTTAAAAAAGGAAATTTTGTATCATTTCTATCAGTAGAAGCTGCATCTCTTATTAAAATATTAATCATATCCCCATATTTTGTAGACCAACCAGGCTCAAATTGTTCCATAAAAGCGGCTGCATGAATAAAATATCCCCAGTGAAAGTGATGATCGTTTAAATTACCATCTTGTCCATGACCAGCTGGGTAACCTAACATTGCAGACCAAGTACTATTGTAATAAAACAAGAATGCTTTTTCTCCAGATTGATAACTTAACCAATCTTCTAATCGTTCTTTAACAGTAGCAATCATTTTGTTTCTTGCTTTAATATTCCCTGTTTGATCCGCAATTCTTGCTGTTTGAATCATACGGTTCATTACTTGCCCTTCATTATAAGAGTCTGTCCAAGTTGCCAATCCGTCATTTTCTATTTGAGAAATTTTATTATCCATTTCAGACGGACTAAAGCCTTCACTATAATTTGCTAAATACGGTATTGTTGGTAAAATTCCCTTAAATGTATTTTCTACAGTAAAACTATTACCATCTAACATTTTTAATTTTCCTCTAACAGAACCATAAGTATATGCACTTGGAGCGGGAGAATTTGTACTTGAGTTATACCATTGATGTGGTAACAATCCTAAAAGCATATTAGAACTTGTTCCTTCTTTTATAGCTGTTGTTGCTGTAAATGTGGTTGTTACTTTTGAATTAGTTTCATTATAACTCCAAGAAGTTGTTGTATTTGTTGGAAAAACATAGGCAAACTTTTTAAAGTCTTGTGCTACTCCACTTACATTGCTTGTATTTTGTGGTAACATAGCCATAGACCAATAATCCTTTCCATTTAAAGTTGAAGTATATACGCTTCCTGAATTAGACCAAGTACTTCCTGATGGTGCATAAAAAACAAAATCTTGCCCAGCAGAAGCATTTTCTATAATTAACATTTCATTAGAAACTGTTACAGAGCCTGAATTCACTTTAATTTCTACAATATCGTCTGCATCTTTTTCAAAATATAAAAAAGGCATTCCAATACCAGAAGTTGCTTTTAACTCATTATCAGTATCCTTCCAGTTCATGGTAACTGTCCAATCTGAATAATCTGAAACTGTAGTTTTTGTTGTATTTAGCCCTGTTAAACTAATTTCTATAGGAGCAGAATCTCCAATAACACCCGAAGGAATGTAAGTAACAATTAATCCTGTATTGGTTGTTTTTAATGTCATTGGATAATTGAATAAATTATCTGCATGATTTTCTTTTACCAATTTAGACCACCAATCGTTTGTTGGTACAGGTTTTCCTAAAGCATTTCCAGATAATTGTGGAGTACCAGAAGGAAAATCGTTTCTACCTGCAACATCTCTTCCTGGATGTGAATTTGTATAGCTTGCACTTCCTACTTGTGTAGTTTGAGCTGAGAAGGAAAAAGCACAAAATATTATTAAAAAAAGGAAAATTGTTTTAGTTCTTTTTGGTGTATTCATTATAGTTTTTAGTTTTCTTGAAATAGAAGTTTATATAAAAAGTTTAATTAGGTATTCTACTCCTTAATAAGTTTAATCACCTGAACACCAGATATTGTTTTTATTTGAGCAAAATAAAAACCACCTTTTAAATGAGAACCATCAATAACCGTTGTGTTTGTATTTGGTGTTGATGAAAACACATTTTTACCTTGTAAATCAAATACTTTGATCGAAGTGATATCTGCATTATCAGTTTTAATTGTCCAACTATTCTGACTTGGATTAGGAAAAGCTTTAAAGTTTAAAACTTCAACATCATTGGTTCCAAGTGATGCTGCTTTCCAGAAGTAAATATTATCTACATAAATAG
>CAJXTJ010000153.1 GCA_913061165.1 uncultured Polaribacter sp. | reverse complement strand
CTACACGTAAGGAGTCGTCGGCAGCGTCAGATGTGTATAAGAGACAGCTTCTATAGAAGATCTTAAATCATGTACTTATTTCATTATTACCGTACCTACACCAGTAGATAAAAATAATCGTCCGGTATTAACGCCTTTAATAAAAGCTAGTGAAACAGTCGGGAAAGTATTAAAAAAGGGAGATGTCGTTATATATGAATCTACTGTATATCCTGGCGCAACCGAAGAAGAATGTATTCCTGTTTTGGAACGAGTTTCTGGTCTTACTTTCAACAAAGACTTTTACGCAGGGTATTCTCCAGAACGTATCAACCCAGGTGATAAAGAACACACCGTTGATAAAATTTTAAAGGTAACCTCTGGTTCCACTCCTGAAATAGGAAAAAAGATTGATGCTTTATATGCCTCAATCATTACTGCCGGAACGCACCTCGCTCCTACTATTAAAGTAGCTGAAGCTGCCAAAGTAATCGAAAACTCACAACGTGATATTAATATTGCTTTTGTGAACGAATTGGCAAAAATTTTCAATATGATGGATATTGACACTCATGCTGTATTGGAAGCGGCCGGAACTAAGTGGAACTTTTTACCTTTTAAACCCGGTTTGGTTGGTGGACACTGTATTGGGGTAGATCCGTATTACTTAGCTCAAAAAGCTCAAGAAATGGGTTACCATCCAGAAATTATACTTGCAGGGCGCCGTATGAATGATAGTATGGGGCAGTATGTAGCTAGTGAAGTTATAAAGCTTATGCTTCGTAATGATTTAAAAATAAAAAATGCCAAGGTGTTGGTTCTGGGCATTACTTTTAAAGAAAACTGCCCGGATGTTCGCAATACCAAAGTAGTAGACGTAATTAAACAGTTAAAGGAATACGAAACAAACGTTACCATCTATGACCCTTGGGCCAACCCAACGGAGGTACAGGATGAGTATGGATTAGCTACATTAAAAAACTGCCCTAGTGAAACCTATGATGCTATCGTCCTAACTGTTGCTCATAATGAGTTTTTACAATTGGATTTGGAACGGTTGAAGAATGAGAATACGGTGGTTTATGATGTGAAAGGGATTTTGGAAGGTAAAGCACAGGCTAAGTTATAATAAAAATTAAATCTTTAATCTTGTTTTTCAAAGTAAACATTCTGTTTTTAGTTTTTTTATTTTTTCTCTCTTGTATAAAAATAGATAGTCGTTCATCTATAAAGACTTGGGAAGAAAAATTTAAATTCAATTGGGATGTCAACGAAAGGTATTTTCAAACACTATCTAAATCTGGAGATAGCTGGTCTAATTATAAATTAGCTACTGCTATTGACAGTAATAATGCCATGTATCTGGCCACTAATGAATCTGTTTACATAGAAAAAAGTATAGAACTCATAAATAATTGTATTGATAAAGCAGTATTGTCTAGTACACTTCCCAATAGCCAATATAAGGATGGATACTGTGCTTGGGCTAATTATAGTCATACTGAAAAAATTGATGATGGTAAAGAGTATGCTTTATTTGAAGCTTTTTTATGGAGGTATGTAACCACTACCTTAAAAATAATCTATCGAAACAACTTACAAGACAACAATAAGTTCGATGATGATTATACTAAAATCTTAGATTTTAGTATAACTCATATTTTTAAAAAATGGATGGGACGCGGGAAAAAAAACTTTTATACGATTAACACAAACATGTCCTCTCATTGGGCCTTGATATCTTTAAATCTTTGGGTTATAACAAAGGATAAAAAATATAAAAATGTAGTTGATGATTTTAATGAAAAATTAGAGAACCACTTTGTCTCAAGCAAAGACAGCTATAGTTGGACATCTTATTGGAATCCAAAAAAGTATTCAGCTAAAATACAGGATGTCTCTCATGGGAATGCGGAAGTAAATTATATAATAGAGTGTAGTAAAGAAAAGAATTGTTTTTCTCAATTAAAAATACAAAAATTAATCAATACATTAAACTCAAACATACTGAATAACAGCCAAACATCTTTATATATTGATGGGTCTGGATTGGGTAAAGGGCGTATATTAGATGGATTTCTTAAATTAGGAAGATACTCAAGGTCATTACAAGATGACTTAACACATCTTGAACTGTATGAAGAAACTGAATATTATAAGCATTGTCAATATTACGCAAATATGGCTTTAAATGAGTCTATATTGCTTCAATCCTGAAAATATTAAGAATATGAGAATTGAACCTTTGGTAGCAACCATGTATCAAAAAGATACGGACATAAGATTGAAAATGAACATAGACGGCCCTTGCACCATTATTAATCAAACCGATTTTAATAAATATCCTAATCTTCAAGTAGAAGAAAGTGATTTTTTATTTATTAGTAATCAAGAAAGAGGATTAAGTAAAAGTAGAAATGCGGCACTGAAAGCTACCAATGCCGAAATATGTTTAGTCGCAGACGATGACTTAGTATATAATGATAATTATCTTACTATAATTGAGGAAGCCTATAAAAAATACCCCAAAGCAGACCTTATTATTTTTGACTTCATACCGAAAAATCAAGGAGCAAGAACGTACGGTTCTCTATATAATGCACCAAAAAAATTAAAGAGATTAGATGCTTTGAAAGTTGGTTCTGTTAGAATTACTTTTAAAAAAAGATCAATTCTAGATAACAAAATTTATTTTAATGAAAATTTTGGTGTTGGAGCCAGATTTCATTCTGGAGAAGAACATCTTTTTCTTAAAAAGTGCTTCGAAAATAACTTACAGGTTTATTATGTTCCAACTCCATTAAGCACTGTTAATTTTCAAAATTCAGGATGGTTTGAAGGTTTTGATGAAAAGTATTTTATCTCGAAGGGAGCTTTTGCTTATGCCTTTTTTAAATCAAAGTATCTTATGTTCATTTTTTATTTTGCTATTACAAAACGAAATCTTTACAAAGAAGATTATTCTATTTTTGAAGCAATAAAATTTATGAAAAAAGGTGCTGAAATTTATCGAAAATCAAATGAAAAAACATATTCTAAAGAAACATAATGAACACGGAAAAACAAACCTTATTTTCTGGTGTACTTTGGTCTTTTATTGGACAAATATTGTTCATGGCAATCTTATTCGTTACCAATATCATTTTAGCACGTAAATTGACTCCTGAGCAATTTGGTCAAGTGGGGATTGTAATGTTTTTTGTTTTATTTGCAAATGTTTTAGTTGAAAGTGGATTAGGAGGTGCTTTAGTAAGGAAAATAGATGCTACCAAAAAAGATTATTCAACCGTCTTCACTTTTAACTTGGCTCTTTGTATTCTCATCTATTTTCTAATTGCCGGAGCCGCAAACTATATTGCGCAATTTTATGAAAACCCTAACCTTGAAGATATTATATATGTTATAGGCCTAATAATATTATTAAATGGATTTCAAATTGTCCATAATGCAAAGTTAATTAAAGAATCTTTGTTCAAGCGGTTAAGCGCCTACAGGGTTTTTTCAGTACTTATATCTTCACTTGTAGGTATTTACCTTGCTTATGTCACAGAAGCTGGTGTATGGTCTATTGTTTGGATGCAAGTGCTCAATGTATTTTTATTCACTTTGTGCTTAAACATTTTTCACAACAGATTTTATGGTCTAAACTTTCATATTGAATCATTTAAAGAACTTTATAAGTTTGGGGTTAACACAACGGTGGCTTCGCTTCTTACTTCGGTTTTCGATAATATCTATAACCTTGTATTAGGAAAATATTTTTCCATAAGTCAGACAGGCCAGTTTTATCAGGGAAAAAAATTACAAGAAGTGCCATATAAAGTATTGAACACTTTATTACAAGGCCCCATATTTTCTTCTCTATCGCGAGTACAGACAAACGCTTCAGAGTTTCTAATTTTCTATAAAAAAATATTTCAGTCTCTTCTTTTGGTCAGTATTCTTTTGACCTCGTTAATTTTCATTTTTGCCAAAGAAATCATTCTTTTAACCTATGGTGTCAAATGGCTACCGGCTGTTTTCTTTATTAAATTCTTGGTGGTTATTTCGTTCTTTAACCTCTTAGAAATGTACAAACGAGTTATTTTCAAAGTATATAATAAAACTGATAAAATATTAAAACTAGAACTATTAAAAAAGGGTATTCAGACAATAAGTATCTTGTTAGGGATATATTACAGAGATCTTACAATCTTAATGACAGGATTTTTAATCACTGCTATAGCAAGTTATATTTTCAATACTATTGTATTAGATAAGGCAATAAAGTTAGATTTAAAATTCGAAGTCACTCATATTATAAAGCTTATAGTTATAAATTTTGCTTGTATAGTATTAATCTTGAATATTTTTAATCTATACCAACTAAATTTGTGGCAAAAAGTTATATGTTTTTTATTATATAACTGTCTCTTATACACATCTGACGCTG
>CAJXTJ010000152.1 GCA_913061165.1 uncultured Polaribacter sp. | reverse complement strand
AGGTCTCGTGGGCTCGGAGATGTGTATAAGAGACAGCTTTAACTGTGAGAGCGCATGAAGCAGGTTCGCATCAAAATAAAGGCTGGGAAAAGTTTACAGATGCAGTTATTACAAAAATTTCGAATGAAAAAGAAAAGGTTGTCTTTTTACTTTGGGGAAAGTTTGCTGAAGGAAAAATTAAACTTATAGATACTTCAAAGCATTTTATTTTAACTGCGCCACATCCATCTCCGCTAGGTGCTTGGCGAGGTTGGTTTGGCAGTAAACATTTCTCTAAGACAAATGTGTTTTTAAAAAAGATAGGAGCCGAATCGATTTCCTGGTAACTAAATAAAAAAAAATCCACTAAAAAGTGGATTTGTGAGATTATAATTATTAAAAAGTAAATTAAATTTAAGCTAAATCAGCTCCTGTTAAATGTACTTGTGTATTTATTGTGCCATCATTTGCTAAGCCACAAGGTTTAGAAGTGCTTCTGCAAGATAAAAAACAAAGAATCCCAACAATACAAATTGCAATAAATACTATTTTTTTCATTTTTAAATAATTTTAAAGTTTAAAGGTACATTTTTTTAATGAATGTATCTAAGTTTTCTCCATTGTGAAAACGATAAAACAGATCATTTTATTATAAATTCGTTTAGTTAATTATTCTGTCAATAGTATATAAAATTAAATTCTCGATAACTTTGTCAGGATTCTCACTAAATACTTCATTTGTTCTATTGGCAATAATAGCATTCATAGAAATAGCATTATGACCTAACAGTTTTGATAAACCGTATATAGCAGATGTTTCCATTTCTAAATTAGAAATTTTTTGTCCGTTATAATTAAAGCTATTAATTTTAGTATTTAGTTCTGAATCTTGCACCGGAAGTCTAAGAACACGGCCTTGTGGTCCATAAAATCCTCCAGCGGTTGCTGTAATACCTTTATAGGTTTTTATGGATGAAAATTTAAGTTCTAATTCTTTGTTATTTTCTATGATGATAGGGTATGGCTTTTTAGCACTCCAATTGGTGTGCTTTACAAATGCGTTTTCTATAATTGGATTAGAAATTTCATCTATTTGATAGGAGTGAAGCATCCCATTAATATCTAATGCATGCGTACTTATTAAAAAAGAATTTATTGGTATTTCTGATTGCAAAGCTCCAGAGGTTCCAATCCTAACGATGTTTAATTTAGTCAGTTTTGCTTTAGGAGTTCTTGTCTCTAAATCAATATTTACCAAAGCATCTAACTCGTTTAAAACAATGTCTATATTATCAGGACCAATTCCTGTTGAAATTACGGTTATTCTTTTATTTTTATAAAATCCAGTAATCGTCTTAAATTCTCGTTTTTGAGTTTTAAATTCGATACTATCAAAGTGCTTTGTTACTTTCTCAACTCTATCTTGGTCGCCTACAAAAATAATATCTTGGGCAATGTTTTCTGGTTTTAAATTCAGGTGATACACACTACCATCCGTATTTAAAATCAATTCTGATTCTCTTATACTCATAAATATATATATTTAACCACCAACTCTTTTTACCTTAAGCCCTTTGGCTTTAAGCATTTCCATTATAGTATCTCTATAATCTCCTTGAATAATAATTTTATCATCTTTAAAACTACCACCAACCGAAAGTTTGGTTTTTATTTCTTTTGCTAATATTTTAAAATCAGATGTAGCACCTGTGTATCCTTCTAAAATAGTGATTGGTTTCCCTTTACGTTTCTCATATTTACAAAGTATAGGATCTTCTTGCAGCCAAATATTAGACTTTTCTTTTACTGGCTCTAATTTTTCCTCATGCTCTGGAAATAAATTTTTTAATTGATCTTTAAAATCCATTTTGTTAAGTATCAATTACTTTTTTAGTCCTAATTCCAATAAACGTTGCTCAAGAAATTCACCCGCAGTAATATCTTCAAATTGTTTTGGATTTTTTGAATCGATACAATTTTCTAAAACATCTAATTTCATTTCTGATATGGGATGCATAAAAAACGGAATTGAATATCGAGAAGTTCCCCACATTTCCTTTGGTGGATTCGTTACTCTATGAATGGTAGATTTTAGTTTATTATTACTATGTCTCGCTAACATGTCACCAACATTAATCATAAGTTCATCAGGTTCCGCCATGGCATCAATCCAATCTCCATTATGGTTTTGTACTTGTAAACCCTTTCCTTGTGCACCCATTAATAATGTAATTAAATTAATGTCTCCGTGGGCTGCAGCTCTTTCTGCACCTTTTGGCTCTGTTGCTATTGGTGGATAATGAATAGGACGTAAAATACTATTTCCATTTTTGATATATTGGTCAAAATAGGTCTCCTCTAAACTGAGATGTAATGCTAAAGAACGCAGCACATATTTGGCAGTTTTTTCTAACATTTTATAGGTTTCTTTTCCTACTTCATTAAAATTAGTAAGTTCATTAACAAGCACATTTTCGGGATACTCTTTTGCTCTTTCAGTATCATCTTCTACGTATTGCCCAAAATGCCAAAACTCTTTTAAATCGCCTTCTTTTTTACCTTTAGCAGATTCTTTTCCAAAAGAAACGTATCCTCTTTGTCCACCAATCCCTGGTATTTCGTATTTCTCTTTAGTTGCTACTGGTAACTCAAAAAAGTTTTTTATTTCACTGTATAAATTATTTACTAATGTATCCTCTAAAAAATGCCCTTTTAAAGCTACAAAACCTATGGTTTCGTAAGCATGGCCAATTTCATTTATAAATTTTTGTTTTTTATTAGGGTCGTCCGATAAGAAATCTGCTAAGTTTACACTTGGTATTTTATTCATTGTTGTAGTTTTAAATTAAAACAGTTTTTAAAGTTACTAAAAAAACAGCAGTTTATAAGGTGAATTTACTTTTTAGAAAAAGGAATTAAATAACTAATGGTATAATTAATGCCAAAACCGGTATTACTTTCAAAAATTCTATTAAATCCTGGAGAAAAGAGCGTTTTAAAACCTTCTGGATCTTTTACACTCATTAATACTTTGTAAGAAAAGCTAAACCCAATAAATAGATTATGTAAAGTTTCAGCTTTAACACCTATCATAAATTCAGACCAATGCGCATTTAAACTTGTAGAAGTTTGCCCAATGGTATTTATAACAGCAGGAAAATAGCTACCGTTTTCCATGTCTGAAACGTTGGTTGTATAATTATTTAAAGTTTGATTAAATAAAGAAAACCCATACCTGTAACCAACAAAAATTTCATTATTCATATCTAACCAATTGTCATAGGCATTGTAATTAAGTCCTAAACGAATATAATTTCCTTTAGATGTTGAATTTGAATAATCCTCAATGCTTGTTTTTTCTTCAAAACCTATTTCTGCTGCTATGTATACATTTTTTTTAATTCTATAATCTGCTACAATTTCTAAACCATTGTAATTGGAATATAAAGAAGAAAATATAGGTCTACTTATATCCATTCCCAGGCGCAAACCATAATTTGTTTTATATATAACCGTATCTTTTTCTTGAGGAATAATGCTGTCTTTTTTTTGTTCTTGAGAAAAGTTTTCAGCAAAAACAAATAACAAACAAATGCTAATGAAATATTTGTACATGCGCTGCGCTTTGATCGTCTAAATTAATAATTGTTGTTGGTGTAAAATCTGTTATCCAACTATTTGTATTTGAAGAAAACTCTAGATTGTTAAATTTCACTTTAAAGCCACAAGATCTAGAAACAAATTCTTCTTTTGTATCATATTTAATTATGAATGTGGCAATTTTATCATCTACTTCTGCACCGTTATCGTCATTTTTCTTTAAAGTATAACGGGTTTCTAGGGTTAAAGAATTTAGCGGTATTGATATACTATTAGAGGTTATATTTACAAAAAGACTGTCTGTTTTGCCTTCTGCAATGATAGAAAATCGTTGTACATTTTTTAAAGTCTCTCTATTTGTATCATCATAAAAATCTATGATCAATTTGGAAGTAACAGGATTCTCTATGCAAAAATCATCTTTTTCACACGCTGAAAAGATGCATGTAAATAGTACTAAAAATAAAATATTTTTTTTCACAACTCAAATATAAGAATTAGATTGTTTTTATAGTACTATTCCTCTTCAACTTCTACAATCTTATTAATTGCAGCAGCTAATTTAAAATCTAATTCTGTAACACCGCCTGCATCATGTGTTGTTAATGTTATATCTAAAGTATTATATACGTTTGTCCACTCTGGGTGATGATTTAAAGCTTCACACTCAAAAGCAATTCTATTCATTGCAGACATACAATCTTTAAAATTATCGAATTCAAAGTCTGTGTGCAATGCGTTATCATAATACTCCCATTCTAATAATTTTTCTATTTTAGATAAGATTGCTGTTTCAGATAGTTTTATCATCATATTTTTATGTTTATCCTTTTAAAAAGGGTTTAGGAATTCGTTTATGCAATTATTTATGAATAAA
>CAJXTJ010000151.1 GCA_913061165.1 uncultured Polaribacter sp. | reverse complement strand
CGAGATGTAGAGAGGTCTCGTGGGCTCGGAGATGTGTATAAGAGACAGCCATTATTTTACTAGCAACTATTTTTGGTTCTATTGAACTAGGTC
Source organism: uncultured Polaribacter sp. (assembly GCA_913061165.1). Lineage (GTDB taxonomy): Bacteria > Bacteroidota > Bacteroidia > Flavobacteriales > Flavobacteriaceae > Polaribacter. The sequence goes on along the minus strand of CAJXTJ010000151.1, from coordinate 4,386 downwards.
TGGGTACTACTAATTTAATAGTTACTGTTTTATTAATTCAGTTTGTAGCTATTTTAGGAGCATATGTTTTTTCTAAAGTATCTAAAAAGTATGGTAATTTTAAAGCTATAAAAATAACGCTTGTAATATGGATTTTAGTTTGTTTAGCAGCTTTTATGCTAGAAAAAGAATTACCAAATGTTGAATACTACTTTTATGCTTTAGGTGGTTTATTAGGCCTAGTTCTTGGAGCAATACAATCTTTAACACGTTCTACTTATTCTAAATTATTACCAAAAACACAAGAAAATGCAACATACTTTAGTTTTTATGATGTTACAGAAAAAATTGCTATTGTATTAGGAACCTTTGTATTTGGATTTTTAATTTATTTAACTGGTTCTATGCAATGGAGTGTGCTTTCTTTGGGGCTGTTCTTTATTGCCTCATTGGTTGTCTTAAGTAGTTTAAAAAGCACAGAACATGTGCATTAATAAAATATCTTTCGAATGCCTATAAAGATGAAAACAAATATAGAATTACCAATAAAAAATGGAATGATAAATTCTTTCAAATTTAAAACCAAGAGCACACTTATAATTAATAATTGAAAACCTAAACCAAAAGTAGAAATTAACGTCATTAGCCAATTCGGAAACGGTTTTCCTTCTGGTGCTTTTTTATCCAAAGCATAAATTATTTCATCAAAAACTCCGTACAATGCTTTGTATAAAGAAAAAAGAAAAGTAACATTTTTTTGTTTTTCTCCAGGCAAGGCAATTGGTGTTTTATCTTCAAAAACCCTACTTGTAGTGTCGCCTGCAAAACGATTTCTAAGAATTACATAATAGTAATTGTATAAAGTTCCTTGCAATTGAATTCCGAAGAAGGCTAAAAAAATAAAACCAAAATGGGTGTTAGTTAAATATCCAATAGTAGCTAAAATGATAAAGTTTAAGATAATATCTGAAACAGAATCTAAAAATCTACCTGTATAAGAGGGCGTTTCTTTTACTCTTGCTAGTTCACCGTCTGCGGCATCTAAAATGGATTTTAAAATTAAGAAGAATGCAGCTGTCCAATAACACCCTTCAATAATACAATAGACACCAATTAAACCTGAAATTACAAAGGCTATAGTTACGTCTACTGGTGTGAATTTTGTTGATTTTAATGAATTTGCAATAACTCTTGCAATTGGTCTACCGTAATCTGATAAGTCTGTAAATTGATGTTCTTTTGGTAATTTAGACATGAAATGCTTTTAATAGTGGGCATTCTATGACTTATAAAAAGATATAAAACAGCACATTATAATTAAGAGACAAAAGTAAAAAAAGCATTGCAATTAAGGAATGCTTTTTTTAACTACTTTTTAATTATAAAATTTGTTAAATTAAAAAGCATTGTATCTATCATGATACAATGCTTTCATTATTTTTAGAAACACCTTTTTTTAATTAATAGTAACATCAAAAGTTATTTCTACATCTGTACTTCCTCCAGCACTGCTAGATGATCCATCATTCGGCTTTGTAGGTTCATGCTTTAAGACAATAGTTAATGTTCCTGAACCTGCACCAACAGTTATTAAAGAAGTTTCAACTCCCAAAGGATTACCATTTCCATCTACATCAGTTTTAGTAATCGCTAATCCAGATACATTAGAAGTGTAGAAAAACTCATGTTCATCTGCTTCTTCTTTTACTTCTTCAGTAATATCTTCCGCTGGAGATTCTGTTTCATTTAATAATTCTATCATACCTGTATAGGTACTATTAGCAGTTAAATCACCTGAAATCTCGTATATAGGTTCAATTGCACCATCACCATCAGGATCACTGAATTTTAAAGTAACTATATCACTACCGCTTGTTAACGTATAGTTTACCGTTGTAATTAATTCTTCTTCACTATCGTGATCGTGGTCATCATCATCAGAACAAGCTGTAAAGGTGAATACAGAGATAAATAATATTGCTAATAATTTTATAATTTTAATTGTATTTGTAATTTTCATAATTGTTTGTTTAATAATTTATTTTAAGTTTTAGGTTATAGTTTCTTCCTAAATCATTACTAAAATATCGTAATCTATTTAAATGTTCTCTGTAAGATTTATTGAACATATTTTCTATATTAAATTCTAATTTTATACTCCCTTTCTTAAAAACCTTAAACACTGCTGATGTGTTTAAACCAAATAATGAATAGGTAGGTGGTGTTGAACTAATATCTACAAAAACATCTTCTTGTATGGTGGCATTGTATGTAAAAAAATTATAATCTGGAAATCTATTTTGCTGTAAAATGGTTTTATGACTTAAACTAATTTTTAGTTGATTTAAGTTCTCATTAACATAAAATAAACGATTGCTAAAATTGGCAGCAGGCATATGAATTAAAGGAATGTCATCTGTTAAATTGTCTCCTTGCAATAGACTTAAACTAGCTATATAACTAAGGTTTTTACTAATTTTCTTATTCACATCAATATCTACCCCGAAAATTTGTGCATCAATTTGATTGTATTCCCAAACAGGAAAAGCACCTCTAATTGTGGTGGTAATTCCAACAGGAATCAATTGAACAAAACCATTAATCTGATTGTAATAAGGACTAATTGCAAACCCAAAATCGTTACTGTTTTTTTCTAAAGACAAAATAAATTTATTTGCAATTTCTTTGCCAATAGTTAGTAAGCCAGTTTCTATCCTTGCGGCACTATGATGCAATCCTTCACTAAACAATTCAGATGGATTGGGTATTCTAGATGCCAAACCATAATTTGCTAATAACTGTATATTATTGTCAAATTTCTTTGATAAACCTAAACTTGCTGATACATTGTGATAGGTAAATCTTGGATTGGTAGGCATATCTGTACCATCTACAATACCACTTTCAAATTCTGGAAACAATTCGTCGTAATTATAGGTTTCTTGCCAATCTGTAACGTTGTATTCTTTGTTGGCATTGATATCCGTAAAATCATAACGAATTCCGGTACTTATTTCAGTGGTTTCATTCAAATTGTAATTTCCAATAGCATACATACCAGCATCATATTTATCAAAATCAGGAATTAAAGGACTTGTACCTGTTCCAGAAACTGCATCATTTTGTTGATAACGAACCAACAGACCTGTATTTATTTTTAAATCATCAAAATAATCTATTTGTAAATTGGGCTGCAGACTTGTGGTAAACAATCTCAAATCTATAACTGGTGTGTTTTTTAAATCACCTCTTCGTAAATCAAATTCTTTACGTCTGTTAATTTGAAAATCGTATTGAACAGTTAATTTTCCAAAACCCTTAAAACGTTTATACGCCTCAATTTTACCTAAATGATGAATGATTGCTTGTTTGGGAAAATCTATAGTATAAGAAAAATCTCCAATAACCCTAGGCAGATCGCTATCTATAGCATTGTCTAAATCATTTACATTACCAATATGAGATGCTTTTAAAATACCAAATTCGTTATTTACATAACTGTAATAGGCATCAAAACCTTTTTCAAAACTATTGTAGCCAAAACGAAAAGAACTATTTAAACTTTTTAACCCAGTGTTCGTCAAGTTATAATTGGGCGTTTCAAAATCTCCAAATTGTTTGTAATTCATTTGAAACTTTGCATAGTATCCTGATTTATATGTATTAATAATTTCAGAATTTAAACTACCCCCCAAACCATTGGAATTAAATGAACTTAAAATACTTCCAAACAAACTATCCTTAACGGCATATCTTTTAGGCTTTAAAAGAATTAAACCACCTATTACATCACTTCCATATTTTAAGGTATTTGCTCCCTTTATAACATCAATTCTGTCACTAGAATTAATATCGATATTTGGTGCATGTTCATCTCCCCATTCCTGGTCATACATTCTTACATTATTGTTAATAATTAAAAGTCTGCTACTATGTAAGCCATGAATCATTGGTTTTACTATAGAATTACCCGCACTTAACGAGGAAACACCGCTAATTGTATTTAACGCATCACCCAAAGATTTATCAGTATATTCTTCTATTACTGTCTTTTTAATGGATTGTTCTACGCTAGATTTTCCAGTTTTTGTGTTTGTTTTTACAACAACTTCATTTAACTCTTCTAAATGATGTTCTAAAAAGATTTCTTTGTTTATACTTTTATCAATATCTATTGTAATTTGCTTAGTATCACAAGAAATATGTTTAATTTCTAGAACGATAGTTCCTTTACATAAATTATTGATTTCAAAAACACCATCAAAATTTGATGTCGTATATCTATCTATATCTAGGATAACGACAGAAGCACCAACGATTGGTGTTTTGTCGTGGAAATCGATAATTCTACCTTTAAACTGTCTCTTATACACATCTCCGAGCCCACGAGACCTCTCTACATCTCGT
>CAJXTJ010000150.1 GCA_913061165.1 uncultured Polaribacter sp. | reverse complement strand
CGAGATGTAGAGAGGTCTCGTGGGCTCGGAGATGTGTATAAGAGACAGCTTTTGAGGTGTTTGCGTTAAGTTTAAGACAATAACTAGATTTTCTTTTTCTCGGTCTCCTTTTCTTATGTAGCTAATAATAGAGTTCTCATGATCACCATGGTCTATCCATTCAAAACCTTCAGTTGAGAATTGTTTTTCATGCAATGCAGTTTCTTCTTTATATAAAGTATTTAGATCTTTCACCAAATTTTGTGCTCCTTTATGCACGTCATATTCTAATAGATGCCAGTCTAAACTTTGTTGAAAATTCCATTCTGAGGTTTGTCCAAATTCTGATCCTTGAAACAATAATTTTGTTCCAGGATGTGTGTACATAAAACTATATAACAAACGTAAATTTGCAAATTTTTGCCATTCATCCCCTGGCATTTTACTTAAAATAGATTTTTTACCATATACTACTTCATCATGAGACAGCGGTAGCATAAAATTTTCTGTAAAAGCATAATTTAAACTAAATGTTAAATCGTTTTGGTGGTGTTTTCTATAGACAGTATCTTTTGCAAAGTAATCTAAAGAGTCATGCATCCAACCCATCATCCATTTCATTCCAAACCCTAATCCGCCAGAAAACACTGGACTAGATACTTTTGGAAAAGAAGTAGATTCTTCTGCTATGGTCTGTACATCTGGAAAATTTTCATAGACAGCAATATTCATTTCTTTTAGAAAAGCAATCGCATCTAAATTTTCTCTACCTCCAAACTCATTTGGTTCCCATTCGCCATCTTCTCTAGAATAATCTAAAAATAACATAGAGGCAACAGCGTCTACTCTTAAACCATCTGCATGGTATTGTTCTAACCAAAAAATAGCGTTACTAATTAAAAACGATTTTACTTCGTTTCTACCATAATTAAAAATAAGGCTTTTCCAATCTTGATGATACCCTTTTTTAGGGTCTGGATGCTCATATAAACTAGATCCATCAAAATTACCCAAGCCGTGCGCATCTGAAGGGAAGTGAGAGGGTACCCAATCTAATAGCACACCAATTCCTCTTTCGTGAAACTTATCTACTAAAAATTTAAACTCATCTGGATAGCCAAATCTAGAAGTAGGAGCGAAGTAACCTGTTAATTGATACCCCCAACTTGGGTCATACGGAAACTCCATTATTGGCATTAATTCTACATGTGTAAAATTCATTTCTGCAACATAATCTACAAGTTCATCAGCCAATTCGGTGTAACTCATAAACCTGTTTTCTGCTATTTTTTGTTTCCATGAACCTAAATGAACTTCATAAACAGAATATGGAGCGTTTAAAGCATTGTGCTTTTTACGTGCTTTCATCCATTTTTTATCCTTCCAAGAATAGCTATCCTCCCAAACTATAGAAGCTGTTTTTGGCGGATGTTCGCACCTACGTGCATAAGGATCTGCTTTTTCTGTAACGGTATCTGTACTTTTTATTTTGTATTTATAGGTATTTCCTTTTCCTGCATACGGAATAAAACCTTCCCAAATACCACTAGAATCCCATCTTACATTAAGTGGATGTTCTTGGTCATTCCAATAATTAAAATCTCCAATTACAGAAACTTCTTTGGCATTAGGCGCCCAAACTGCAAAATAAGTACCTTCTATGCCGTCTTTTGTGATGATATGAGAGCCAAATTTTTCATACAATTTATAATGTTTACCACCCTTAAATAGGCTAATATCGAAATCTGAGAATAAACTATGCGCTATAACTTTAGACATGTAATGGTTTTAAATTTAGATATTTTTAAATTACAGTTCCTTTAGGAATTACTGCTCCTTTTTTGATAACAACAATACCGTCCTTTACCAGGTATGTGTCTGTTTCAATATCTTTTAAATGTAAACCTCCATTAATTCTAGAATCGTCTCCAATTCTACAGTTTTTATCAATAATACAATTATTAATAAAACATCGATCTCCAATACCAAGCTGAATATCTATCTTTTTATTTTTTATTTCGTCTAAAGATTCATAAGCATCATTACCCATCATATAGGTTTTAGTAACAATAGTTTCTTTACCTATTCTTGAACGAATGCCTATAACAGATCTTTCAATTTTTTCTGCATTTATAATACAACCATCCGCAATAACTGTTTTGTTTAATATGGTATTTGTAAATTTTGAAGTAGGTAAGATACGGGCTCTTGTATACACTCTATTTTTATCGTATAAATTAAATTTAGGTAAATCATCTGTTAAACCTAAGTTTGCTTCAAAGAAAGAATCTATATTCCCAATATCAGTCCAGTACCCTTCATATGGGTAACTCATTGTTTTATGCTCTCCAATGGCTTGTGGTATAATTTCTTTACCGAAATCAATCGTATCAGGGTTCGCCATCAATTCAATCAATAAATCACGATTAAAGATGTAAATTCCCATAGAAGCAAGATAATTCCTGCCCTCACTTTTCATTTCTGCACTTACCTCTGATGTCCAATCTGGCAATAATTCTGAAGCAGGTTTTTCTATAAACGAGGTAATTGTATTATCATTATTCGTTTTTAGAAGACCAAATGATGTTGCATCCTTAGCATTTACAGGGTAGGTTGCTATAGAAATTTTAGCACCACTTTCCTTATGTTTTTGAATCATATCCTTAAAATCCATATTGTATAGTTGATCTCCAGACAATATTAAAGCATATTCAAAATCGTTCGCTAAAAAATGATGCATACTTTGTCTTACTGCATCTGCTGTTCCTTGAAACCATTTATTACTCTGCATCGTTTGTTCTGCTGCTAAAACATCTACGAATGCAGCGCTAAAAAAACTAAAATGATAGGTGTTTTTTATATGTGCATTTAAAGAAGCAGAATTAAATTGTGTTAATACATACATTCTTTTAATGTCTGAATTAATACAGTTAGAAATAGGGATATCTACCAACCTATATTTTCCTGCAATAGGAACTGCTGGTTTAGACCTGTCTTTTGTTAATGGGTAAAGTCTAGAACCCTGTCCTCCACCTAAAATAATACCTAGTACTTGATCATTTATCATAGTTAATTTTTTAGAGATTTATATAAGTTTACGTATGCTTGTGCAGAATTACCCCACGAATGGTCTATTTGCATTATTTTTTTAAGATTTGTTTTAAATTCCTTTTGATTGAAATAAATGGATGCTTTGGCAATTGCAGAGGTTACTTTTTCTACTGTAACTCCATGATGAACAACGCCAAAACCATTTTCTTTTGTAATATCTATAATGGTATCTTTTAAACCACCAATGGCATTTACAATTGGCACGGTACCATATCGCAAAGAATACATCTGGTTTAAACCACAAGGTTCTACGCGAGAGGGCATTAATAAGAAGTCTGCACCAGCGTACATAATATGTGCCAGCTTTTCATCATATCCTATAAACGTATTAAAATTTTCTTGAGGTATTGTAGTTAGCGCCTCCTCTGTTTTTTCATGTCCAGAGCCTAGCAAAAGAATAGAAATATTATTTTCTGCTAATGCTTCTTTAAAAATTTCAGGGAATAAATCGGCTCCTTTTTCACCTACCAATCTTCCTATAAATACAAAAAGTGGTTTCTTAACATCTAAGTTATACTCTTTACACAACCATTTTTTATTACCACTTTTACCAGATATTACATTAGATTTATCATAATTTTTAACGAGTTTTTCATCTGTTTTAGGATTCCAAACACTCCAATCGATACCGTTTAATATGCCAATACATTTTGAGCTTTCATGATTTAATAGGTCTTCTAATCCGTTTGCTTTTATTTTTAGCTCTTCCATGTAAGACGGAGAAACGGTTGTAACTTTCCAAGCACATTTTATAGCGGTTGCTAAAGAATTTATATTTCCATCCCAATCCAATAATCCAATATTATCTCTATTAAAAGGCGGAATTAAATTTACTTTTTCATGAGAAAACCATCCTTGGTATTGTGCATTGTGAATGGTTAAAACTGTTGGAATATTTTTTAAAGTTTTATATTTAAAACTCTGAGACATCATAAATGGAATTAGCCCGGTGTGATGATCATGTGTATGGATAATGTTAGGTTGTTTTTCAAAAGTTAAAATCCAATCTAAAGTAGCGATTTGAAAAGCTAAAAACCGCTCTGTGTCATCATTTGAATAAACGTATTCTTTATATATTAAATCTGGAATATCAATACAAAAAAGATCAAATCCAAGTTGGTTACTTGTTAGTTTAAGAACTTTAAAATCATAGTATTGATGCCCAAGAGCAATATAGTCTGCATGAATTTCTTCGAAGGTATTACTTTGCGTAAATTTATTATTGTAAAACGGCATTACCACATTAGCGGTAGTACCTAAATCTTTTTGGTATTTAGGTAAAGCACCAACAACATCTGCAAGTCCACCAACCTTAGCTATCGGAAAACATTCCGCACTTATATGTAGTATCTGTCTCTTATACACATCTGACGCTGCCGACGACTCCTTACGTGTAG
>CAJXTJ010000149.1 GCA_913061165.1 uncultured Polaribacter sp. | reverse complement strand
CGAGATGTAGAGAGGTCTCGTGGGCTCGGAGATGTGTATAAGAGACAGGAATATTCCCAAGAAAAACAATAAGAAAATTACTGCACCAATATAGGCTGGTGCCTCTACAATTGGTTGATCTCCCCAATAAGTTAAAACCTGTTCAGAATAATCTGCCGCAGCTTTTTTTCCAGCTTTTTCTTCTATAAACTGATAAAAATTAGAATCTTTGCCTAATTTCTCAATAGTTCCTCCACCCATAAAACGTGGAATAAACAAGTTAAATGTTTCTAACTTCGCATAGCTATATTGCGTAATATATGTTTTATCTAAGCCATTTGTAATCTCTTTATTAGAGCCATCTAAATTTATGGTTAATTCAGACTTACCTCTTGTGCTATGATCTGCATATTCTTTTAAAGCCATTAAACGTGGTGCATTTGCACCCACACCCAAGGCAACTGCTGCAATGATTATTGCCACTTGTTTTATAAAAAGAGGTACAACTTTCTCTTTTATAGCATTGACAAATTCTACAATTCCTAAAATCAATAGACAAAAGCCAAGATAATAGGTCATTTGAATATGATTTGTATAAATTTCTAAAGCCATTGCCAAACCTGTAACGATAAAACCAAGGATAAACTTACGTTGAAAAACCCATAAAAAACCAGCTACCACCAAAGGCATATAAGCAATTGCATGGGCTTTTGCATTATGACCTGCACCAAAAATAATAATTAAATACGTAGAAAAGCCAAAGGCTAAAGAGCCTAAAATAGCCAATCTCCAGTTTACTTTTAAAGCCATCATTAACACAAAAAAACTTAAAAAATATAAAAAAGTGTAATCTGCTGGTCTTGGTAAAAAACGCAATAATCTATCTAAACTTCTAACAAAGTCATTCGGATAATATGCACTTATTTGGTATGCTGGCATTCCACTAAAAGAAGCCCCTGTCCAATAAGGTTCTCTATTTTCTTCTGATCTAAAATCATTAATATCTTTAACCATTCCTCTAAACTGAGTAATGTCTGATTGATTTAATTTATATCCTTTTAAAATAGGATGAAAATAAATGATGGAAGCCAATGAAAATATAAGAATAGCAACTACAGAAGGAAATATTTTATTAAGTTTCACTTTGATATGTTATTTATTAATTGATAATTCTCGACAATAAAAAATTAATCTATTTCTTCAAAATCTACATAGTCGCCAACAGATTTTTTACTTTCTTGCTCGCCTGCTGGTTTTTTATCAATAATTGTTTCACCCTCCTTCACAGAAGAGCCCTGTTGCTGTCCTTGTTGTCCTCTAAACTGTTGTTCTGCTTTTTTCTTAATAGTTTCTGTAGCCTTTTTTATTAAAAAAGGTGCAAACAGTCTGGCTAAAAATTTAAAAGCGTACACAAAGAAAATAATAAAAAAGATTGTTTTTAGTAAGCCCATTTATAAAATTAGTTAAATAATAATTCAAAAATAACAATTTGAGTACAATTGACGCGTTCTGAATCTATAAAACTTTCTTAAAGCTAAAAAAGTAAGGTTCATCTTTATAAAGTAGGTTTTTTATTCTATGTTTGTGAAGCATATTAAGACTTAAATTGGAAACCCTATACTTTATCTAAGACCATGAATAGATTATACCTCTTTATAATGTCATTTTTTACTGGTTCTGTAATGGTTTTTGCGCAATATACAGATGTAATCAACTCTAACAAACCTGGTTTTTCCGAGAGTCCGTATAGTGTTGGCAGGGGTGTTTATCAATTTGAAAGTAATATATTTCTTAGAAATACAGCCATAAATCCTACATTCTCAAAACCACAATCGTTAGGCATAGACCTACTATTTAGAACTAGTTTTTTTTTAGATAAATTAGAATTAAACGCACAATTAACATATCAAAAAGATAAAATAGCTTTTAAAAATATTTTTACATCCCATTATTTCACCTCTGGCCTAAGTAGAATGACTATTGGTGGTAAATACCTCGTTTATCAGCAAACATATAAAGATATGTCTAAAGAAATAAGAAGCTGGAAAAGAAAAAACGCCTTTGATATAACACGTTTAATTCCTTCTGTTGCTGTGTATTTAGGAATGAATACAGATTTTGTAAATGACATACACAAAACAGGAAGTATTACGCCAAAAGTGGGAATTTTACTACAAAATAACCTCAGTAGAAATTTTAATGTAATTACAAATTTTTACTATGATAATATAGGTAAAGATTTCGCTCAATATTCATATATTGTTACTTTGACACAAAGTTTTAGTAATCGATGGTCCGCTTTTTTTGAAAATCAAATGGTCTTTCAAAAATATCAAAATAACATAAATTTAGGCGCAGGATTGGCATATTTATATAGTCGTAATTTGCAATTTAATACATCGGCAAGATTCCTCTTTGAAGGAGAAACACAAGGATATTATGCCGGCTTGGGTATTTCCTACAGAATTGACAAACACCAAGATCCTTTTATAGAACTTGATAATAAAGGCAAAGCTTTAAAAGAAACACCAATTTCAAACTATAATAAAAAACAAAATAATTTCTTTAATCGATTTTTAAATATTTTCAAAAAGAAAGCGAAAGGCAGCAGAACAAGATCTAAAAAAAGCAGAAAAACCAAATCGAGAAAGAGAAGAAGCGGAATTTCAGGATTATTTGGAAAGAAAAAGAAGGAAGCTAAAAAGAACGACACAGATATTGAAAAATTAGAAAGGGAAATAAAGGAATTAGAGAAGGAAATTGAGAAAGAAGAGAAAAAAAAAGGTAAAAATTAGCATCGATTTTTAAAAATGATTACACTAAAAAAAATAATAAACAAAAAGGAAATGAAGCAATTTGTTACCTTTCCTTTTTCAATATATAAAAATAATAAATATTGGGTACCCCCTATTATTAAAGATGAAGTTGATAATTTTGAACCTGATAAAAATCCAGTTTTTGAGAATGCCGATGCACAATTTTTTGTAGCCATTAAAAATGGTGAAATTGTAGGTAGAATTGTCGCAATAATCAATTGGTTTGAAGTTGAAAAGCAACAAATTAAAAAAATGCGCTTCGGTTGGTTTGATGTAATTGACGATATTGAAGTTTCTAAGGTTCTTTTAGAAAAAGTAAAAGAAATTGGTTTAGAAAACAACTTAGAATATATAGAAGGTCCTGTTGGTTTTAATAATTTAGACAAAACAGGTGTTTTGGTTGAAGGTTTCGATCACATAGGTACTATGATTACTTGGTATAATCATTCATATTACAAAGAACATTTAGAAGCAATAGGTTTTACAAAAGAAAAAGAATATTTAGAAAATAAATTCAAATTTAAAAATGTAGATGCTATTTACTTTGATAGAGTTAGTCGTATTATAAAAAAACGATTCAAGTTAAAAGCATTAGATTTTACAAAGACAAAAGATATTCTACCTTATGTAGATGAAATGTTTGAAGTCTTTGACAAAGCATATGCTAAATTATCTACTTTTGTTCCTATTTCTAAAGCTCAAATCGCTTTTTTTAAGAAAAAATATATTTCATTTATCAATCCAGAATATATAAAATTTGTGGTAGATGAGCATCATAAAGTAGTTGCCTTTGCCATTGTTATGCCTTCTTTTTCTGAGGCTTTACAGAAATCTAAAGGGAAATTATTTCCGCTAGGTTTATTTCATTTACTAAAAGCTAGAAAGCATTCTAAAGATGTTACTTTTTACTTAATTGGTGTGCATCCAGAATATCAAAATAAAGGTGTGCATGCTATTATTTTTGATCAATACACAAAAACTTTTACACCTTTAGGAATCGAGAATTGTATAAGAACACCAGAGCTTGAAGACAATGAAGCCATTCAGAAATTATGGGAGAACTTTAGTCCAGAAACGCACAAAAGGCGCAGAACATATCGTCTTGATCTATAACCGTTGCCTTTTAGTTATAAAAATAGCAACATTAAAACGTTGTATCTTTAAAATTTTGAAACTCATTTAACAATGCAATTATTTTACAATTCAGAAATTTCTTTAGAAACCAAACAAATTACTTTTGATAAAATTGAGAGTAAACACATTGTTCGTGTTTTAAGAAAAACCGAAGGTGATATTCTTAAAATAACGAATGGAAAAGGGTTCTTGTTTGATGTTGAAATTAATTTTGCAAATGATAAAAGATGTTCTGCAATCATTATAAATGTTGAGAAGAAAATAAAACCTTGGCATTATTATTTACATATTGCAATTGCACCCACAAAGAATAATGACAGAATAGAATGGTTTTTAGAAAAAGCAACAGAAATTGGTATCGATGAAATTACACCTATTATTTGTTCTAATTCTGAACGCAGAATTGTAAAACTAGAACGTTTTGAAAAAATTATTCAGTCTGCTATGAAGCAGTCTTTAAAATTTACACTCCCAAAACTAAATGCTCCTATTAAATTTAATGACTTTATCCAACAAGGTTTTGATGGCAAAGTATGCATTGCTCCTGTCTCTTATACACATCTCCGAGCCCACG
>CAJXTJ010000148.1 GCA_913061165.1 uncultured Polaribacter sp. | reverse complement strand
CTTTAATGGCAGCGGGTTTTGCTTTTTTTAATAAGTTGTTAGAGAATTCGATAACATTATTGGGCGTTTCCGCCATTCTTTCCTCCAAAACAAAATGCGCATGCGTTTTATAGCTTAGTAAATTTGCTCTTTGATGGCGAAGGTTTACAATTTCTAAAACAATTTTTTCATTGTTAAATGTATTGTCTTGAAACCCTTTTTTACCTGCAGCAATTGCCATTTTTTTACGCAATTCTCTATTATCGATGTACGTTAAAAACGGAATATAACTTGGGTAGTCTAAGGTAAAAACCCAACCTTCTTTATCATTCGATTTTGCAGCCTCTTTTTCACTTTCTGGTAAACCTGCTAAATCATTTTCATTGGTTATGTGCAATTCGAAAGCATTGGTTTCTGCCAATACATTTTTGCCAAATTTTAAAGAAAGGGTAGCGAGTTTTGCATCAATTTCTCTAAGTTTACTTTTATCTTCTTTATTTAAATTAGCGCCATTTCTTGCAAAGCTCTTGTATTGCTTGTCTAAAAGCATTGTTTGTTCTGACGATAAATTTAAAGTCTCTTTCACATTAAAAACAACTTTTACTCTTTCAAATAAAGCGGTGTTTAAAGTGATGTCATTTCCAAATTCACTTAACCAAGGAGAAACTTCCTGTGCAATTTTTTGAATTTCATCATTTGTTTCTGCAGCATTTAAATTAAAGAATATACTTGTAATTCTATTTAGTTTTTCTCCTGAGAAATCCAAAGCAACCGTTGTGTTTTCAAAAGTTGGTTTGTCTGCGTTCTGTATAATTGCATCAATTTCTAACTTTGCAATTGCAATCCCTTTTTGAATTGCAGGTTTGTAATGATCATTAGAAATTTCAGAAAAAGGAGCCGTATTAAAATCTTGTAAAAGTGGATTCATGTATTCATTTAAATTTAAAGACCCTTTAAGTTTTTAAAACCTAAAGGGTCTTTTCAATAGTTTTGTTTACTTATTTTCTTACACGTTCAGAAGCTTGTTCAACTTTTAGTTTTAACGCTTCTTTGTAAGCAATTATTTTATTTAAAACAATTTCATCTGAGACACCAATAATTTGAGCTGCTAGAATACCTGCATTTTTTGCACCATCTAAAGCAACGGTTGCAACGGGTACGCCGCCTGGCATTTGGAGGATAGACAAAACAGAATCCCATCCATCTATAGAGTTTCTACTTTTTATAGGAACACCAATTATTGGCAACGGACTCATAGATGCTACCATTCCTGGAAGATGAGCTGCACCGCCAGCACCAGCAATTATTACTTTAATACCTCTTTTGTGTGCGTTTTTAGAATAATCAAAAAGTTTTTCTGGAGTTCTGTGCGCAGAAACAATATCTACTTCAATTTGAATATCAAAACTCTTTAAAACAGCTATTGCTTCTTCCATTATTGGAAGATCAGAATCGCTTCCCATTATTATTCCTACCATAATTATTTACTTATTACTCTAATTGTTTCTTTTACTTTTTGAGCGATTGCTCTTGCGCGATCAATATCCGCATTTACAATAGTAACATGTCCCATCTTTCTAAACGGACGCGTTTCTTTTTTTCCGTAAATATGCGGCGTTACGCCATCAATTTTTAATATTTCTTCTATGTTTTGGTAAATTACATCACCAGAAAAACCTGCTGAACCAACTAAATTTACCATAATTCCGGCAACTTTACTTGCTGTGTTTCCTAAAGGGAGATTTAAAACGCTACGCAAATGTTGTTCAAATTGATTGGTGTAACTCGCTTCAATAGAATAGTGTCCAGAATTGTGAGGTCTGGGAGCCACTTCATTTACCAAGATTTTGTCATCTTCAGTTTGAAACATTTCAACAGCTAATAAACCTATAAAATCTAGATCGCTTACAACTTTTAAAGCAACTTCTCTTGCTTTTTCTGCAACCTTAGGTGCTATTCTAGCTGGACAAATAACATATTCTACTTGGTTTGCTTCTGGGTGAAACTCCATCTCAACAACAGGATATGTTTTTACTTCACCTGCAGCATTTCTAGCCACAATAACTGCGAGTTCGTTTTTAAAAGGAATTAGTTTTTCGGTAATACATTCTACATTTGGCAAAGATGCTAGGTCTTCAATATTTCTAACAATTTTAACACCATTGCCATCATATCCAAAGCGTGCCGCTTTCCAAACAAACGGAAACTGTATAATATTGTTTTCAAAAGAATGAATTAACTCTTCTAGATACGCATAATGAGAAAATTCTGCTGTAGGAATTTGATGATCTACATAGAAGTTTTTCTGACGTGCTTTGTTTTGAATAATTCTTAAATCTTTGGGCTTTGGATAAATAGTTAGTCCTTCTTGCTCTAATTTATCTAAAGCATCTAAATTTATATTTTCTATTTCTATCGTAAGTACATCAACGGTTTTTCCAAAGTTGTAAACAGCATCAAAATCTAATAAATCTCCTACTACAAAAGTATTGCATATTTCTGCGCAAGGTGCTTTTTTATTACTTTCTAAAATAGAAGTATGAATATCAAATTTTTGTGTTTCTGCTAGCAGCATTCTTCCTAATTGACCACCGCCAAGAATGCCTAATTTAAAATCTGAAGAATAATAGTTTTTCAATGTTAAAGTTGTTGTGTTTTAGCAAAAATACACAACTCAATTCACTTTCACTAAAAATTACTGATTCTAATTGCAGATCCATTTTTCGAAACTTTATATTCTCTTGCAGGACATTCATACCCGTCTGTTTGGGGGGCGCCACCAAAGTGAACACTGTATTCACTTTTATCACAACTGCACCTTAATACAATTCCTCTCTCGAAGGTCATTGGCTTAGTACAATTGTTTTGCGGGCATAATTTATCAAAAGCAACAAATTTAGTGCCGTTTATATTAAATAGTAAAATACCTTTAGAACCTCCAATTAGATTCACAAAACCACCAGGGGTTTGTGCATTAATTAATTGCGGGTTGTTTAAATCTGTATTTAAATTTACAGGAAATTGTAACAAACAATTAGCAGGTAAATTATTTTCTCCACAACTTAATATGCACAATAAACACAGTGAATAAAGCACTTTTTTAATCATAAAATTATCTTTGTTTTTTGAATAACGATTGCAAGTTACAAATATTTTGTACATTTGTACTACAATCTCATTCCTGCAAAGGCTATGGGATTTTTTAAATTTAAACAAGATGAGTGAAATATCATATTATTCCGCAGAAGGATTAAAGAAATTAAAAGAAGAATTAGTTCAATTAGAACAAATAGAAAGACCAAGAGTAACTGTAGAAATTGCAGATGCCAGAGATAAGGGTGATTTAAGTGAAAATGCAGAATATCATGCAGCAAAAGAGGAACAATCTCATTTAGAATTTAAGATTGCGAAGCTAAAGAATGTAATTTCTAATGCTCGTATTTTAGATGAAAGTCAGTTAGATACTTCTAAAGTGCTAATACATTCTAATGTAGTAATTAAGAATGTTGCAAACGGAATAGAGTTTAAGTACCGTTTAGTGGCAGATTCTGAAACCGATGTTAGAAATGGTAAACTATCTGTAAATTCTCCAATAGGCAAGGGTTTATTAGGTACTAAAGTTGGTGACATTGCAGAAATACAAGTTCCTAGTGGTGTAATGAAGTTCGAAATTATTTCTATTTCTCGATCCTAAATTATTTTCTGTAAGTTCAGAAGTCTATTATAAATTCGGATTTTGATTTTTTCAGCATCCGAATTCTTTTTTTTACTAAAAACTACCAACCAATACATGAGCGTCTTTACAAAAATAATTACAGGAGAAATACCAAGTTATAAAGTAGCAGAAAATGATGATTTTATTGCTTTTTTAGATATCAATCCAAATGCTAAAGGGCATACTTTGGTGGTTCCTAAAAAGGAAGATAATAAGATATTTAACTTGTCTAGAGTTGACTATCAAAAATTAATGGACTTTTCTTATACGGTTGCCAAGGCCCTTGAAAAGGCAGTTCCTTGTAAAAGAGTAGGAATGAGTGTAATTGGTTTAGAAGTGCCACATGTGCACGTGCATTTGGTTCCTTTAAATGAAATGGCAGACATTCAGTTTTCGCAAAAAGTAAAGTTAACTGATTTTGAATTTAAAGCTTTAGCGAAGAGTATTGCTATTAAATTTTAGATTACTTTTATTACCAGTGATTACGGAACGGTTTAAATCTTGTTTAATAAAATTTCAAATATAGTACCTTTGTCTATTTCAGATTTTTGAACAAATATTTGACCTTTATGATAATCTTCGACAATACGTCTAGATAGAGATAATCCCAAACCCCAGCCTCTTTTTTTTGTAGTAAAACCTGGTTTAAAAATTTGTTTAAATAGTTTTTTAGGCATTCCTTTTCCAGTGTCTGAAACCGTTATTTTTACTTTTTTTAAGGTGTTTTCTATTTTCAATTCTAAAACACCTTCTTTCTGCATAGCATCAATCGCATTTTTTATAAGGTTTTCTATTACCCAGGAAAATAACTCTAGGTTTAAGTTTGTAATAATTTCGGTATCTGAAGTCTTAAAATAAAATACAATTTGTTTAGAACTTCGAGATTCTAAATAATCATATGCCTGTTTTGCTGTCTCTTATACACATCTGACGCTGCCG
>CAJXTJ010000147.1 GCA_913061165.1 uncultured Polaribacter sp. | reverse complement strand
CGGCAGCGTCAGATGTGTATAAGAGACAGGTATAATACTACCCAAATTTTAGAAGAAGCAGATTTGGTGCTTGTGAATACTTGTTCTATTAGAGAAAAAGCAGAAACCTCTGTAAGAAAGCGTTTACAAAAATACAACGCAGTTAAAAAAGTAAATCCAAAAATGAAAGTTGGTGTTTTAGGCTGTATGGCAGAGCGTTTAAAAGAGAAGTTTTTAGAGGAAGAAAAAATTGTTGATTTGGTTGTTGGCCCAGATGCTTACAAAGATTTACCAAATTTACTAAGTGAAGTTAGCGAAGGTAGAAATGCTGTAAACGTTATTCTTTCTAAAGATGAAACCTATGGAGATATCTCTCCTGTTCGTTTAAACACAAACGGTGTTACTGCATTTGTTTCAATTACAAGAGGTTGCGACAACATGTGTACTTTCTGCGTAGTTCCTTTTACTAGAGGTCGCGAGAGAAGCAGAGACCCAAAAAGTATTTTAGAAGAAGTAGGATCTATGGTAGACCAAAATTTTAAAGAAATTACACTACTAGGGCAAAATGTAGATAGTTTTTTATGGTTTGGTGGGGGGCTTAAGAAAGATTTTAAAAAAGCTACTGAAATGGCACAAGCAACGGCAGTAGGATTTGCAGAGTTGTTAGATATGTGTGCTACAAAATTTCCAAAAACGCGTTTTCGCTTTTCTACTTCGAATCCGCAAGATATGAGTTTAGATGTAATTCATGTAATGGCAAAACATAGAAATATTTGTAAATATCTACACCTGCCTGTTCAAAGCGGAAGCAATGCAATGTTAAAAGCGATGAATAGACAACATACCCGCGAAGAATACATGACCTTGGTAGATAATATTTTTAAAATTATACCAGAAATGTCTTTATCTCAAGATATGATTGTTGGTTTTTGTGGAGAAACAGAAGAAGATCATAAAGACACTTTAGACCTAATGAAATTTGTGAAATATGATTTTGGTTTTATGTTTACTTATTCTGAAAGACCTGGAACTTTAGCAGGAAACAAAATGGATGATGATGTGCCGCATGAAATTAAAAAACGCCGATTACAAGAAATTATAGATTTACAACAAGAACACGCTCTATACAGAACACAGCAACATTTAGGAAAAATAGAGGAATTTTTAATAGAAGGTACTTCTAAGAAAAATCCAAATGAATGGAAAGGACGAAACACACAAAACACCGTAGCTGTTTTTCCAAAAGGAGATTATAAGTTAGGTGAATTTGTAATGCTAAAAGTTGAAGATTGTACATCTGCAACCTTAAAAGGTACTGTTATTGGGTATTCTGATAATAATTAAAAAACGAGTAACAAAGTTGCAAAGTTCTAAACTATAGAAAAATGGAAAACTTACAAGCATTAAAACAACGTTTCGGAATTATAGGGAATGATACGCATTTAAACCGTGCTTTAGAAAAATCTATACGAGTTGCACCTACAGATATTTCTGTTTTAGTAACGGGAGAAAGTGGTGTTGGGAAAGAAAATATTCCTAAAATAATACATTCATTATCACACAGGAAACACGCAAAATATATTGCCGTAAACTGCGGTGCAATTCCAGAGGGAACTATTGATAGTGAACTTTTTGGCCATGAAAAAGGTTCGTTTACAGGCGCAACACAAGACAGAAAAGGATATTTTGAAGTTGCCGATGGTGGAACTATTTTTTTAGATGAAGTTGGTGAGTTACCATTAACAACCCAAGTGCGTTTATTGCGTGTATTGGAAAATGGAGAATTTATTAAAGTAGGCTCTTCTAAGCCGCAAAAAACAAATGTTAGAATTGTAGCTGCCACCAACGTAAATATGTTCGAAGCAATCGAAAAAGAGCGCTTTAGAGAAGATTTATACTATAGGTTAAGTACGGTAGAAATTCACTTACCTGCTTTAAGAGAAAGGAATGAAGACATTCATTTACTCTTTAGAAAATTTGCATCAGACTTTGCACAGAAATACAGAATGCCTTCTATTCGATTAGATGAAAATGCAGTTACTATTTTACTAAATTATCGTTTTCCAGGAAACATACGTCAGTTAAAAAATTTAGCAGAACAAATTTCTGTAATTGAAGAGAGTAGAATAATAACAGCTTTAAAATTGCAAAATTACCTACCAAACAATACAGGTAACTTTCCTGCAGTAATTGGTGGTAAAAAGGACAATGATTTTTCTACAGAACGTGATATCATGTATAAAATATTATTTGATATGCGCAATGATATTAATGATTTGAAAAAACTGACACTCGATTTAATGAAAACTGGAGATATTGAGAAAGTTGAGGAAAGAAACCATCAATTAATAGAAAAAATATATGCCGACCAAGAAAGAAAAGAAAGCAATATAGAAGTACTTAATATTCCTCAAAATGCGTCTAAAGAAAAAAATTATGACTTTATTGAGACCATTGAAGAAGATGAATCTTTATCTTTACAAGACAAGGAAATAGAGATGATTAAAAAATCTCTAGAAAAAAATAATAATAAACGAAAATTAGCAGCTCAAGAATTAGGAATCTCAGAGAGAACATTATACAGAAAAATTAAACAATACGATCTGTAAGAAAACAACATCAATGAAAAAAATACAATACGTAGCTTTATTTTCGATCTGCACTTTCTTATTTCTAGGGTGTAAATATTATTCTTTTTCAGGAGGAAGTACTGGAAGTGCAAAGACCATTCAAGTAGACTTCTTTCCCAATCAAGCACAATTAATAGAGCCAACTTTAAGTCAGGAATTCACACTAGAATTACAAGATTTATTTACAAGGCAAACAAATTTAACATTGGTTGCTTCTAATGGAGATTTATATTTTAGTGGAGAAATAACAAGTTATAGAATTGCGCCAATGAGTGCAACTTCTAATCAAACATCTGCGCAAAACAGACTTACTATTACCGTAAATGTTAGATATATAAATACTACAGAGGAAGATAAAGATTTTGAACAATCTTTTTCTTTTTATTCAGATTATCCAGCAAATTCTCAACTTACAGGCGGTGTATTAGAATCTGCTTTTAAGGAAATTACAGAAAGAATTACGCAAGATATATTTAATGCCTCTGTTGGGAAATGGTAAAGATTAAATGTTAGTTGAAAAAATAAGAATTTGAAAACAGCTATTTTTATAAAGTTATTAGAGAACAATACTAAAATTCAGCAAATAGAAACTGCTGAATTAAAAGCTATTGTTAAAGAATTTCCTTATTTTCAACCAGCAAGAGCATTGTATTTAAAAGGGTTGAAAAATTTAGACAGTTTTAAATATAATAATGAGTTAAAAGTAACCGCAGCATATACCACAGATAGAACTATTTTATTTAATTATATTACTTCCTTTGAAACCGTTATTAAAAATTCAACAATCATTCCTGAAAAAGTAATAGAAAAAAACGCTCCTGAAACTATTGAAATAACAGCGACTTCTAAAGCACCCATTGAAAGGGCAGTATTAGAGGATTTAGAGATTGGAAAACCTTTGTCTTTTGCACCTAATGAAAATCATTCATTCAACCAATGGTTGCAATTATCAATTAAAAAACCAATTGTTAGAACCAAAAGGGAAGAAATAAAAAATATACCAAACAAAGAAAGTTTAATTGACCAATTCATTGAAAATAAACCTAAAATAGCGCCTTTAGAAAAAGGGAAAATATATACTACGGTAGTTGATGAAAATAGACAAGATGCAGCTTTAATGACAGAAACTTTAGCTAAGGTTTATTTAGAACAAAAAAAGTACGAAAATGCAATGCAAGCTTATAAAATTTTAAGTTTGAAATATCCAGAAAAAAGTGGTTTCTTTGCAGACCAAATTAAAAGTATACAAATTTTACAAAAAAATAAATTATGAGTTACACAGCATTTTTAGTTCTAATTTTGATTGTAGCCATTGCATTAATACTAATCGTAATGGTACAAAACCCTAAAGGTGGAGGATTATCTTCTTCTTTTGGAGGTGGTGGAGCACAATCTTTAGGTGGTGTACAAAACACAAATAACTTTTTAGACAGAACAACTTGGACATTGGCAATTGCTATGTTTGCTTTAATTTTATTAGCAAATTTTGCAATTCCTAGAGGAGGAGATAATAATTTTGAGTTAAACAATACTTTAGAAGGTATAGAAACGACTGCTCCAGTAGAACCTACAACAACTACTAACGAATAATTATTTGTTAGAAATAGTTTAAAATGCCAATGTGGATGACACGTTGGCATTTTTTTTGTTTAAATTGGAGCCTTAAAATTCATTCCTAGAAGAATTGTCAGTTTTAATATAGTGGCATAGTTACTGCCCATTTAGTAATAAGAAAAAATTAATTTAATTAAATAAAGAAATATGGGATTAAAAATTAAACCTTTAGCAGACAGAGTTCTTGTAGAACCTGCAGCTGCAGAAACAAAAACAGCTTCCGGATTAATAATTCCTGACAACGCAAAAGAAAAGCCACAACAAGGAACTGTTGTTGCAATTGGGAACGGTAAAATCGACGAGCCTTTAACTGTTAAAATTGGAGATACAGTTTTATATAGTAAATACGGTGGAACTGATTTAAAACTAGAAGGAAAGGATTATTTAATGATGCGTGAATCAGATATTCTTGCAATTATATAATGCGTATTTCGCTTTTGGCTATTTGCCATTAGCTCAAAAAAAACATTAACAACTCTTTTTAGCTAAAAGCCAATTGCTAACAGCTAAAAGTAAAATTTAAAAACAATGGCAAAAGATATAAAATTTGATATAGACGCTAGAGACGGATTGAAACGTGGAGTAGATGCTTTAGCAAATGCAGTAAAAGTAACCTTAGGCCCTAAAGGAAGAAACGTAATTATCTCTAAAGCTTTTGGTGCACCAACAGTAACTAAAGATGGTGTTTCTGCTGTCTCTTATACACATCTCCGAGCCCACGAGACCTCTCTACATCTCGT
>CAJXTJ010000146.1 GCA_913061165.1 uncultured Polaribacter sp. | reverse complement strand
TTTCAAGCAGAAGACGGCATACGAGATGTAGAGAGGTCTCGGGCTCGGAGATGTGTATAAGAGACAGGTTGTACTGCCATGAAAATACCAGTTGTCAAAATGAATAGTTCCATCACCTACAACTTTTATTTCTCTAAGATCTGTTAAAGCTGTCGTCCAGCTAGATACTGGAATATCTAAACTAACCCAACTACCGGAAGTAATCCCTTCATTTACTCCAATATCGTAAAGTGACTCACCTGCCACATCAATTAAAAAAAACTGTAAACTAGTCGTATCAGTTGTATAGTAATCTATATGGAAAAATTCCATAGCACTAACATCCTGCTTGTCTTCATTAAAAACAGTTCCTTGATAATTTAAACCACTGTATCTTAAAGTATTATCTCCATCAATGTCAATTACAGAAGCATCTGTTGCCTGACCCCAATCTGGATCAAAACTGGTAACAGTTATATTAGTAAGCTCATCACTAAAGATTGAAATATAATCTGTTCCTGCAGTTCCTCCAGTAATAGATACATCTACTGCCGGCGAGGCTGCCGTTGGTAGTGTCGCATCTACTGCAACACTTAAGGTAGCTTTAATATTATCAATATAAAACACTCTACTATCAGGAGTTGCCCAAGAACCGCCATTAATATCCCAAAGATAATGAAGTGCTAATTGAGAATACACACCGTTTGCAGGTGCTTTACCATCTAAACTTTGATCATATGTTATTGTCAATGTTTCCCAACCAGAACCCGTATGAGAAACTGATGAAACAGAATCAGGTGCTCCAGATAAACCACCCTGTGCCTTGGGTGCGAACTCTATTGCTGTAGTAGAGTACACATCCATTTGCATTGTTTTATCTGAAACTAATTCATAATTATCAGAAATATTAATATTAATACCTTGCCAAACTTCCCCAGCTGCATTCGCTGAAAGCATTGCAACTTGACCTCTTGTTCCACCTGTTTCTGGATCTGACACTACGGATCCGGCTGCAGCTCCAAATGCGTCTCCAAGACCTCCAGCTGCTTCAAAATCTTGAATAACAGATTGTTGTGAAAACCCCACAGACACCATTAAAAGTGCCAATAATAAAGTAATTTTTTTCATAATTATAAATTGTTTAATTGTTGTACATCAATATTAACTCTATTCTATTCTAATTTATCATAAAACACCACATCAAAAAACATACACTTCTAAAATAATTGAATATCTATTAAAAAAAACCCCACAGCCCTTTATTACAAACAATTATTTTTAATTTTAGTTCTTCCCTAAAATTAAAAAATACAAGTAAAAAAGTATCTTGTATTGCTAATGTTGAGGAAAAACAAGCAAAAAAATGAAGTATTGTGTATTTTTCACCAAAAATGAACGAAAAATAATGACAAATACTTACTTTTTTTTTAAATATTTCAAAAAACAAAAAGAGCATTTTTATAAAAGAGCATTCTTATTTACCTGAAGCCCTAAATACGGACAATGCAGTATTGTTATTTGTTACTACAAATGGTGCTTTGAAAACCGTAATGGGAAGAATTGATATCGCGTCTTTTGGAATGTAAAACCCATTCTCTGTAGCTGAAAAGAATTTTAGATTATTTTTCTATTCCCTAAAAACACCGCCAAAACCCGCATCATACTTTGTGGTCTCCACCTCCACACTATAATGTTTTTCTATAAGGATTATATCTTTAAAGTCATTTGCATTAAAATTTCCTACACTCCATAACTCTTTATCTTTATCCACATCAATACAGCGCTAAACAAGCATGTATATATAGACATAAAGATACAGGAAGCTTTATTAAAATTAACTTGGGAGGACACAGCTAGATGCTGTTAATAATTCTAATCCACCAATTAATTCTTTGGGATTTAAATCTCTTTTTGAAGCACTGCAATAAATAAAAATAATTTATAAGTTTTCATAAAAAATATCGATTATACTTATTTTAAATTGTGGTTTTGTGATAAAATAGCCATGATTAAAAATATTACTTTTTAAAGAAATATCATACTAATAATTATAAAAAAAGAGATTTCTGTATATTGAAACCTCTTCTTTTAATCGTAAAAATATATTATTTTTATTCCTCTTTTACAGCATTTCTTTTTTCTAATGCTGCACTTACCTCTCTCGCTTTCTCTTCCGTTAGGTCATAGTCTCGCATAATGTAAATTGCTATTAACGTTCCAGCAATAGGCAACCCAGAATAAAACAATCGAAGTCCGGTTACCGCCCCTTCAGGTTGTGTTGCGGCACCAGGGTCAAAACCTACAAAGCCCATAATTACCCCCGTTAACAGCCCTGCAATTGCAAATCCAAATTTTACCATCCACCAATAAATGGCACCAAAGGTTCCTTCTCTTCTTTTTCCTGTATTCAGTTCATCTAAATCGATTACATCGGAAGTCATAGACATCATAAGTGTAAATAAGCCTCCAATACCAAATGAAAAGAATGGCAAAGCAATTAAAAATAAATACGGTTTCCCTGGAATAAATAAAAACCAAAATAGAATATAACCAATTATTGAAATGGATTGAGAAACTAAAAAAGCTTTCTTTTTGCCTATTTTTTTAGATATCTTAGCAATAACCGGAATCACAGCAAAGGTAGTAATCAATGCACCTATACAGCCATTTAAAGTTGGCCAAAGACCTGCAGCGCCTGCATCTCCATTAAACATATAATAGACAATTATAAAAAATGAAAACCCCGCAATGGTATTAAAAGCATTAAAAATTAAGAACGTAGCATAACATAGTTTTTTAAATTGTGGTATTTTAAAAGCTTCCTTAAAACCATCACGAATAAACCTTAAACTATTTCCAATATTCTTAGTATTTAAAGGCTCATAATCTTCTTCTAATGTAGATTTACTTTTTATAAATAATGCAGGCACCATTGCTAATACCATACAAATAATACCCACCCAAGCTGCTAAAGATCTTGTAGCTACTTCTCCTGATTCAAACCAATCTGGGTCGTACATAATTACCCAAAACCAAGGTGCAATTACCCAGGCCCATTGTCCAATCCACTGCGAAACAGCCATAATATTTGTGCGTTCATGAAAATCATCACTCATTTCATATCCCATAGCCACATACGGAACACTAAATATTGTCATTCCTAAATAAAATATTAATGAGGTAAATAGAAAGTAATAAAAATTATATTCCAACCCATTGTCTTTGTAGAGTTGCCACATCACTATAAAGGTAATTCCCATAATTAAAGCACCAATAAATACATATTGTCTTCTTCTGCCCCAGCGCGATTTTGTGTTGTCTGAGATAAAGCCCATGATAGGATCTGTAATTGCATCAAACAACCTAGGTGCAAAATATAAAACGGCCCACATGGTTGTTGAAAAGCCAAGGTCTTCTACCAAAACAACAAAAAATATTCCCATGGCTGCTGGAAACATCTGATTAGCTAACATTCCTAAACCAAATGCTACTTTTTGACCAAAATGTACTTTATTTGTATTTGACATTTAATTATTTTTTTGCGGGTATCACTATTGTTTGAATAGCTTGTGGGTTAATACTAATTGAAGTTTCTTTATCTCCTAAACGGATTTTAAAATTCTTTTTTGTTTTTCCTTCATTAAAAACAATCACAGAAATTGCTCCATCTATATTTTGTGCTGCAGTTGCTTGTACATCTTTGTCTGAAATTTCTAATGCAATAACAGTTGCTCCTGGCCGTATGTATTTACTAAAATGAGCTAATGTGTAATACAAGGGCGTAAAATAGACTTCATCTTTTTCTGGATCTACAATTACAGGAGCCACACACCAATTTTTAAACCAATTTGGTCCACCTTGTGTGTCTAACACCATATTCCAATCGATCCAACCATCTACATAATTATTTAGACAGCCAATAATATCTCTCGCATATCTATTTACAGGCGCGTACTTTGGATGTAAATATTTGTCTTTTTCTGGTGCCCAATCCCAACCCCAATCCGTTGCTTCTTTTTTCCAATACCAAGCATCGTCTTGCCATTTTGGAATTTCTGAATCGATACAAGCTTCAGACTGAATTAGGTATTTATTTGGTGCTTTGTTGTGTGCATACTGCAATTCTTCAGGAAAAACCTCATATGTGCTTGCATACCAATGTATCGCAGTTCCGTCAAAATATTTTGAAGTTGCTTCATTTTTATACATAGAATCTACCCACTCTTTTAAATGTTCTCTGTTTTGATCGTATCCTAAAATCTTTGTCGCATGCCCATCTGCCTCTAATTTTGGTCCTAAATGCTGCTGTACAAAGTTTGTCATTTCATCAGGAGAATAGTGCATACTCTCCCAGTTATTTCCATTTCCTAAAGGCTCGTTTTCAACTGTAAAACCCCAAATATCAATTCCTTCTTTTTGGTATGCTGAAACATATTTAGAGAAAAATAATGCCCAAGTATCATAATATTTTGGAAGCAGCTTGCCACCAACCCACTTGTTATTATCTTTCATCCAAGGAGCAGCTGTCCAAGGTGATGCCAAAATTTTAAAACCTTCTTTAGACACTTTCATTGCATCTTTTATCATTGGAATAATGTCTCCTCTGTCTTCTTCAATTGTAAAGTATTCTAACTGCATGTCCTCTGCCACTGGAGCGTATGAGTATTGACTCAATGAAAAGTCACAAGAGTTCATATGGGTTCTTGTAAGCGAGTAGTTGGCTCCTTGTTCTGAAAAGTATGCTTGTATAATGGTGTCTCTGTTTTTTTGACTTAAACGATTTAGTAAAGAGGCCGATGCTTCTGTAAATGACCCCCCAAACCCAGTTATTGTCTGTCTTTTCTTTTTTGGATACAAACGAATGGTGCTTGCATCTTCAACCGTAATAAAGTCAGAAATTTCAGTTAATTTATGTCCACTTTCTGAAGTTTCATATACCACTGCCACTAAATTGTTGTTTTTTTGACCACAACTCATTACTAATAAAA